>JAMOUF010000227.1 GCA_027068245.1 Campylobacterales bacterium
CATACAGACGCGCGCTTTGTGGTAAAGCTCCTCGAAAGGGCTTACCCATCCGATGCGAGTGCCTATGGCGTAGTAGTTGTTTTCAACGAAAAAGATGATGGGAAGTTTCCAGGCGGCCGCGATATTTAGCGACTCGAAAAAGGCCCCGGCGTTCGTGGCCCCATCTCCAAATATGGCGAAAACCCCGGCCTTCTCACCCTGAACCTTCCTGGCATAGGCGCATCCAGTGGCTATCGGAATATGTCCGGCCACTATCGCGTCTCCTCCGTAAAAATCCAGATTTGGCTCAAAAAGGTGCATAGAGCCCCCTTTGCCTTTACAGACCCCGGTGATTTTGCCAAAAAGCTCGGCCATTATCGCCTTTGGGTCCATTCCACGGGCCAGGGCCAAAACATGCTCCCTGTAGTGGGTAAAGACATCCCCTTTGTCAAAAGCCTGCATACTCCCTACGCTGCAGGCCTCCTGGCCGATATCAAGATGCAAAAACCCGGCTATGTTGCCCTTCATATACTCCTCTTTGGCGGCCAGCTCGAACTCCCGTCCAAGTCTCATAAGATAGTAAAACTGCTCCACTCTGGAGCTATTTAGAAAATTCATCCAGGGCCTCCTCAAGCGGGGTCATATACATCAAAGCAGGGCCACCGTGCATCAGCACCGCCTGCATCCCGGCCTCTATAATCTCCTCTTTACTAGCTCCCGCGTCAAGCGCCCCTTTTACGTGCAGGGCTATGCACCACTCGCACTGGGCGGCTACGGCCAGTCCAACGTTGATAAGCTCCTTTTGCTTCATATCCAAAGCGCCGCTTCTCTCCACGCTTGTCATAAAGTTCAGAAAGTTTTTGATGGCTTCTGGCTGTTGCTGCTGAAGTTTTCCGATGAGTCTTTTTATCTCCTGAAGTTTTTGGCTCATTTTACCCATGACAGACTCCTTTTTGTGGGCTTATTTACATTATATAACTTTTCAGTTAAATTTGGATAAAATTTGAAAAAAGTCATAAAGGACATGGATGAGGGCACTTCTTAGTGTTAGCGATAAAACCGGAATTGTGGATTTTGCCAAAGAGCTGAAAAATTTGGGATACGAGATAGTTAGCACCGGCGGCACCTGGAGGGTGTTGAAAGATGCGGGGCTGGATGTAACGGAGATTAGCGAGATTACCCGGTTTCCAGAGTGTTTTGGAGGCAGGGTGAAAACACTCAACCCCTACGTGCATGGAGGTATTCTTTATAGAAGAGAGAGGCCGGACCATATAGAGGAGGCTAAAAAACTGCAGATAGAGCCTATAGATATAGTGGCCGTAAATCTCTATCCGTTCAAAGAGACGATTGAGCGAACCGACGATTTCAATGAAATTATAGAAAATATTGACATCGGCGGGCCCACGATGGTAAGAAGCGCGGCCAAAAATTTTCAGGATGTCATCGTCGTAACCGACCCAAAGGACTATGATAAAGTTATAGAAGCGCTAAAAGAGGGTAAAAATACCTATGAGTTTAGAAGAGGGCTTATGATAAAAGCCTTCGAGCATACCGCCAACTACGACGCAACCATAGCCAACTACATGAACAGAAGGTTCAACGAGGGCTTTGGCGAAAAGCAGTTTTTGGTAGGCAAGAAGGTGTTTAACACCAGATATGGTGAAAACCCCCATCAAAAAGGGGCTTTGTATGAGTTCGAGGACTTTTACAACGAGCTTAACATCAAAAAGGGCGAACCAAGCTTCAACAACCTAACGGACATAAACGCCGCGATGAAGATAGCCACAAGCCTTGGAAAA
>JAMOUF010000228.1 GCA_027068245.1 Campylobacterales bacterium
ATGCCGATCCATCAAGAGTCGCCCCCACCCATCAGGCAGCGAATCAGCGAATAGACCCCAAAGCCCATCAAAAGGGCTGTCATCACACCGATGCACACCGGGTTTGAGGGGGAGTTTGTATGGACTCAGCTCCAAGCCTGTTCGGAGGAAATCTTTGTCGTATTCGAAGTAGATCTTGTTGTCTCGGATGGCGAGAGTGCCTACTTTTTGGGTGGTGGTTTGGTGGAGGTAGATGGTTAGGGCTTGAGTATCAATCATTTTTTGTATCACCTAATAATGTAAGCAAAGTATCCATATTTTTAGAAAAAATATCTTCTACTGGTAATGTATTTCCTGCGACTATCAGAAAGGCTAATCCCATTGCCAATGATACAGGATAATTTTTATTGTTTTTTATTTTTACCTGATAACGCAAATATATCAAAAATAAAACCACCGCCAAAATTAAAAGAAAATATAAACTATTCATCTGTCACCTCCCTATATCCCCGAGTGCCATTATCATCCTCACACAAAAGATTTCTAAAATCCTCTTTTTTGGGCAAAATGGTTTGATATTTGCTTGCGTATATTTGACTCTCTTCGGGTAGAGTAAGTTCTATGAGTGTGTCGTTTTTGTCTTTGCAGAGAATGATCCCGATGGTGGGATTCTCATCTTGTGTTTTCTCGTACCTGTCGAAGTAATTGACATACATCATCATTTGACCCAGATCCTGGTGTTTGAGCTTGCCTATCTTCAAATCAATCAATACAAAACACTGGAGCAATCTGTTGTAGAAAACCAAATCCACCCTGAAATGCTCCTCATCGAAACTAAATCTTTTTTGGCGGGCAACAAATGTAAAGCCCTTTCCCAGCTCGAGCAGGAAATGCTCTATTTTGTCGATAAGCTTTTGCTCCAGATCGTTCTCACTGTAGGTGCTTTTCTCTTCAAGACCCACAAACTCCAGGATGTATGGATCTTTAATCAGGTCTTGAGGTTTTTGGATGATTTGTCCTTTTTGGGAAAGCTCATTTATCTGCTTTTTGTCCTTGTTCAAAAGCAATCTTTCGTATAAGGCCGCATCGAACTGTCGTCTCAGCTCCCTTAGACTCCAATTGTTTTTGGTCGATTCAATCTCGTAGAAGTCTCTTTCGTTTTCATTCTTGATTCGGGATAAAAAAATGTAGTGAGACCAACTAAGGGCGAAAATCCGAGACGGTGTTTCGGATTTTGAATAAGCAAGATAAAATCTTCTCATATTTTCCAGATTATCTACCGAAAAACCCTTGCCAAATTCTTTGGTCAGTTCGACTGAGAGGTTTTTGAGTATCTCCTTGCCGTAGCTTGCTCTGCTGTGACCTTTTTGTTCCTCTTCGACGATCTTTTTGCCTATTTCGAAATAGGTCTTTGTCATGATCTCATTGACATTTTTGTAGACCCTGCTTCTTGCTTCGCTCAAAATGGCTTTGATGTCGTTGACGAAACTTGTGATATTGCTCATTTAATCAACCTCGTTTTTGATGATTTTATCATCTATTTTTATTATGCATTTAAAATGTGTCAAATTGTCATACTTTTGCAACCATAACCTCCTCAATACTCCCAAACGTTTTTTCCCTCTCCTCGCATAACCTCCCGAACTCCCCCGAACACTCCAATACCAAAGCTAGCTTCAGCAGCGACTCCAGCGATATCTGTCCGGTGTGTTCGAAGCGTTTGAGAGAGCCCAGGCTGACTCCTGAGCGGGAGGAGAGCTCTGTCTGGGTGTAGCCGAGTGCTTTTCTGCGCTGTT
>JAMOUF010000229.1 GCA_027068245.1 Campylobacterales bacterium
GGCCTCTGGGGGAATGAAGGGCTGGTTGTATTTGCCGCTCAAAATCCCTCCCCCAATCGGAGAGTATGGCAGCAGTGAGATATGCTCCTTGCGGCAAACCTTCTCAAGCTCGTCGAAAAAGCGGGGGTTTAGCAGGCTGAAGTTGTTCTGTATAGACTCATATCTGGCCAGGTTTTCGTATTTTGCAATCATATCCGCCTTCGTAAGGCCGTAAGCGGTATCGTTGGAGGTGCCTATATAGCGCACCTTCCCCTCTTTTACCAGCTCATCGAAAGCCCTCATCGTCTCTTCTATCGGCACCACCTCATCGGGCCAGTGCTGCTGATAGAGGTCTATATAGTCCACTCTCAAGCGGCGCAGCGAGCCCTCCACCGCCCTTTTTATGTGAAACCTGTCCATAGCGGTAAGCCCGTGTCTGATAGGCGGCACGAACCAGCCGCTGGCTCCTCCGGCCACTTTTGTAGCCAAAATGATACTCTCTCTTGGTTTCGTCTGCAGCCACTCCCCCACTATCTCCTCGGTAAGTCCGGCCAAAGCGGCATCCGGGGGAACCGGATAGAGCTCCGCCGTATCTATGAAGTTGACTCCCGCCTCATACGCCCTATCGAGTATCTCGAAAGCCTCTTTTCTCGTAGTCGTTGAGCCGAAGGTCATGGTCCCAAGGGCTATGATGCTGACCCTTAGGCCGCTTTTTCCGATATATCTGTATTGCATGGGTATTGCCTTTTTGACAATTGTAACATATGGGGCGGGTGCCCCAAAAGCTTAGTTGAGGTCTGGTTTTGGGGTTTTGGCCGTCTCTGTCGGAAGAACCGGATAGGTGATAGGAGGTTTTTTGCCATCCAAAGCTTTAAAAAAGGTTGCGATTGAGTCAATCTCTTTTTCACTCAGTTTCTTGCCAAGCTGGTTCTCTCCCATAATGGCGATAGCCTCTTTTATGTCGTAGGTGGCTCCGTTATGAAAATATGGAGCGGTCTGTAAAATGTTTCTAAGTGTTGGAACCTTTACCATTCCGTTTTTGTTCCCTTTGAAATCACCGAGATTTGCATATTTGTATTTTCCAAAAAGCGGGAACGGCTGCATACTTCCCCCTCCAACTCCGATTCCGTTGTGACAGCTGGCGCATCCTACTTTTATGAAAGTTTTGAGTCCCTCTTTCTCCTCATCGCTCAAAGCCTTTTTATCCCCTCTTAAAAAGTCGTCGTACCTGCTTGGCGTCACAAGTATTCTTTCAAATGCGCCTATGGCCTTGCCAATTGTTTTTATCGTTATCTCCTCGCCCGGATACTCTTTCTCGAAAGCCTCTTTGTATTCCGGCATCGATTTTACCACCTCGGCGGCCACTTTTGGATGCTGTGCCATCTCCACAGGCGCCTGGATAGGTCCGGTCGCCTGGTCCTCAAGGTCCGGGCTTCTTCCGTCCCAAAACTGCCTTACGTTAAATACCGCGTTATAAACGGTTGGGGAGTTTAGGTGGTGCGGGTTCTGTCTCCACTTGTGCCCTGTGGCTACAGGAACGTTGTCATCTCCACCGATTGCCAGGTTGTGACAGGTATTACAGCTGATAAGCGCACTTTTTGAAAGTCTGGGGTCGAAATAGAGCTTTTTACCCAACTCTATCTTACCTTTTGTTATAGGGTTTTTAGGATTGTCTATAACTTTTAGAAGTTCGCTTATGCTGTTTGGTATGGGTTTTAGCCCCGCTTCTTTGGCCTTCTCCACCAAATCTGCGTTTGCGCCTACTATAACGAGCGCAGCGGCTATAGCTATATTTTTTATCATCTTTATACCTCCTACGGTTTTGCTTTTTTAAAATTATAGCAATAAAAGATTAACTTTTTATTAACAATTTTTTTCCTCTACTGGCTAAAGGCTTTTTTTTATGATATAATTGCAGCTCAAAAAATTTAACCTGAAAGGGGGTGATGTCAGTATGCCTGGCATCCTCGTAAGACCGGACCAGTCGTTTGAGGAAGCGTATCGACTTTTCAAGAAGCAGGTTGATAGAAACTTGATCGTCACGGAAGCAAGGGCTAGAAGATTTTATGAAAAGCCCAGCGAGAGACGAAAAAAAGAGAAAATCGCCGCGAGAAAGAAGATGCTCAAACGACTCTATATGCTTCGCAGATACGAAGCGAGACTTTAATTTTTGGGGCCTTGGCCCCGAAAATTTTTACCCACTCTTCCAAACTCTCCTCACAAAAAGAGTAAATTATGAAAAACAAAAGCTTGTTTGATGAAAACTACCTCTATTATGACAGATGGTTTGAAAAGCACCCAAAAATTTTTGAAACTGAGTTAAGAGCTATCAAAAAAGTTATACCAGATTTTAAAACCGGACTGGAAATAGGTACAGGTACGGGCAGGTTCGCAGCAGCCCTTGGGATACAAACAGGAATAGAGCCATCCAAGAATATGGCGGGCCTTGCAAAAAAAAGAGGAATAAAGGTAATTGACGGCATTGGAGAGAGCCTGCCTTTTAAAAATAACAGCTTTGACCTTGTATTGATAGTAACAACAATCTGTTTCGCCAAAGATCCCCAGCAGATGATAAAAGAGGCCAATAGAGTGTTGCGTGATAACGGGACTATACTGATTGCCTTTGTAGATAAAAACTCCCCTTTAGGCCAAAACTATTTGAAAAACCGCCATAAAAGCCGTTTTTACAAAGAGGCAACATTTTTTGACAAAAAAGAGATTTTTAATCTTTTAAAAAGAGAGGGGTTTGTGGTGGAGGAGTGTGTAGAGACACTTTTTGGAGATGATCTAAAACATTTGAAACTCAAAATCTATAACGGATGCAAAAAAAACGGGGCCTTTGTGGTCTTGAAAGGGAGAAAAAATGGAATTGACGCAAGATGTTAGCAAAGTGGAGGTAAAAGGGCTGGAAGCCAGGTATTATGACAGGCTTATGGATATCATAACCCTTGGCTACTACCCAAAATTTATAAAAAAGGCTATAGATGATTTGGGACTGAAAGAGGGGCAAAAGGTTCTGGATTTTGGAGCCGGAACCGGCAGGAACGCCCTGCTTATGAGAAAGTATATAAAAGAAAGCGGGAAAATTGTGGCACTTGAGATTGGAAAAGAGATGAAAGAGCAGTTTTTGCAAAAGACAAAAGGGTATGAAAACATCCTTTTAAAAGAGCAAAGAATAGACGAGCCTTTCGAGCTTGGTGAAAAATTCGATCTGGTATTCATATCCTTTGTCCTGCACGGGTTTATTCAGCAAAAAAGAGATGTCATCATCGAAAACGCCAAAAAACATCTAAAGCCCGGAGGGGTTTTCGCTATTCTCGATTATGCCAATTTCGATGTGGAGAGCGCAAACCCCATTGTAAAGTTCGCCATCAGAAAGATAGAGTGCCCACTGGCGGAAGATTTCATAAAAAGAGATACCAAACAGATGCTGGAAAAACATGGGTTTGGAGATTTTGAGAAGAGTCTCTATTTCAAAAAGTATGTAAGGCTTTTAAAAGGGAAAAAAGAGAAATAACGTTTCATTCATCTTAAATGTATAAAATATATGTAGACTTCATTTAAAAGGATGGATATGAAAAAGATTTTGCTTATCGGTATATTTTTAGCCTCTTTGTTTGCCCAACAAAGCGGCAAAGAGCTTTTCGAGGCCAACTGCATGGCCTGCCACGCTACTAAAAAACCCCAAAACAAAAAGGATATGACGGCACCTGCCATTATGGGCGTTATGTATCATGTAAAACAGCGCTATCCAAATAAAGCGGATGCGGTGAGGTTCATTGTGGATTATGTAAAAAATCCTTCACCACAAAAGGCACTCTGTCCATCGGTAAAAAGGTTCGGTCTGATGCCAAAACTGGATTTGGATGATAAAACGTTGACAAAAATCGCCGAATATATTTACGACAACTATCCGCCACAGGGTTTTAAACATCCAAAAGGCAAGGGCATGGGTATGAAACGGATGGGGATGTTCAACTAAAATCCCTATCCGGATAAGAAGTAACAGTTTTTTCATATAGGCATCTTATAATTTGAAAAAACAAAGGAGAGAGAATGAAAAAACTGATACTTGGTAGTGTCATCACCGCGGCCACACTCTTTGGAGCCACTGCATCACATACCTATATACAAGAGCTTACTAAATTTCTGACAAACCAGGAACTGCCGGTAAACGGAGAGTTTTTCGCATATGACTTCAACAAAAACGGCAAAATCGAGTATAACGACTGGATATACCTGACTATTCCAAACCAAAAAGCGTTCAGACTGTTGGCCGTCACTCCCACGCCAAACAACGCTTTTGGTTTCGCACCCATCGCAACACCCAAGGATATGCCAACCTCTCCTGATGGTTATTTTATAAAAATATCCTTTCCGCTGGATAGCGACGACAAATTTTCATGGGTCTATGTTACACATAAGGAGGGAAAAGTTTATAAACTCATGGGTGCTACGCCCAATAACAGATTCGACTATCTGGACATCGACCAAGACGGCAAACCGGACCCCCTTCCAAACATAAAAACCGAAATAAAAACCGTTGGCGATATGGCCCTGGCTGCCACCTTCTTGCCTATATCCCAAAATGCAGGCAACCAAACAGAGGCCAACCCAACCCCCCAAAACTCCGCCAACACCGTTTTGGACGCATATCAGCGTTATGAGATAGCCTGGATGTGGAACGAGGAGAAGCTGGCTCACGATACATACCTCAACCTATACGAACTATACAGCAGCTACACGGCGGCGCAGTCTCTTTACAACATCGCCACCAGAAGTGAAAGCAGGCATATGGATGCCGTTTTGAACCTTGCAAAAGCGTATGATGTAAACGTATCTGAGGACTATATGGGTCCCTTTGACCCCACCGTGGTCTCATCACTGGGCTCAGGTGAATTTGCTATACCTAAGATACAGGCTCTTTACGACGAACTTTACGCCAAAGGGGCGGCAAGCCTCAAAGACGCCCTGGAGGTTGGCTGCATAGTCGAGGTTACCGATGTGGAGGATTTGGATAAAGCTTTGGAAGTGGCGGGCGACAACCAGGATATGGTAAACGTATTTACCTTCTTGCGCCAGGGAAGCTACAACCACTACTGGGCCTTCGACAACTCTTTGAAATCCATCGGCGTAACCGAAGGCTGCTGCTCTTTGGGAGAGAAATACTGTAAAACGGTAGAGGAGTTTCCTCCATCGAATCAGGGAAACGGCAAAGGCAAGGGCAAAATGTAACCCCTGCCTTTGGGCCTAAAGTAAAGATATGAATGTGCTGATAGTCGAAGACGACAAAGAGTTAAACGATACGATAGCCAAATACCTGAAAACAAAAGGGTATAATGTTTTCCAGTGTTTTGACACATCATGCGCAAAAAAGAGACTGGATGAAAACGGAATGGATATGCTGGTTTTGGATGTAAAACTTCCCAGGCAGAGCGGCTTTGAGTTCTTGGAAAAGAACAGCGTGGATATCCCTACCATATATATAACCTCCCTAAACTCCATCGAGGATATAAAAAGAGGATTTGAAAGCGGAGCGGCGGACTATATAAAAAAACCATTCCATCTAAAAGAGCTGCTCCTAAGAATCGAGGCTCTCTCAAAAAAGAGGCCCGGTATAAAAATATTCGAGGAGTGCAGATTCATCCCATCTTCAAGAGTGATAGAAAAGGGAAGCGAAAAGATATATATCTCCCCGACGGAAGCCTCGCTTTTGGAACTGCTCCTAAAAAGAAGAGGGGAAATCGTGACCCTGGAGGAGCTGCTCGAAATCGTTCCCTCCAAAGTCTCTTTGCGAACCTATATAAAAAAACTTAGAAAACTGCTGACAAAAGAGAGTATCGAGACCATAAAAGAGGTGGGATACCGGTTTGTTTCCTGAGATAAAAAAGAGTTTTTACAGATTTTTGATTATCTACACCATATCCACCATGGCACTGGTGGGTATAGGGGAGTATCTATACTACCGGTTTGCCCTCCACTCCCTCATAGACAGACAGATTAACGTTTTAAACGAGAAATCCCACACGCTCGTAAAAAGGATAAAAAGCCTTCATCAAAGCTTTGCCCCCAGGCTCGAATATCCTCATATAAAGGGAGTTCAAAGCGCTCTTTACGACATAGAGAAAAACTACATCATCGGAGATTTCAAACCGGCGAATGTGAGATGGGACAAAGAGTTCTGGATAGAGAACGACCGGATATACAAAATCTTTCCCATATACCCGCACTATCTGGGAGCCGCATATCTAATTTTGGCAAAACCTTTGGACAAAGAGGCCATTTTGACACTTTACAAACACCTGCTCTACTTTACCCTCTTCGCTTTGTTAGTTGTGGTTTTGACAGCATATATACTGGGAAAACTCTTTTTAAAACCGGCCCAAAGAAGTATGGAGCTTCTGGACGGTTTTATCAAAGATGCGGCGCATGAGCTAAATACCCCCATAAGTACCATCATAACCAATATCGAGCTTTTCAAAGAGCTAAACCCAGGTTTTGGTTCCGACGAGGAACTGAAACGCATCGAGCTGGCTTCAAAAAAACTCAACAAAATCTTCAACGACCTGGCCTTTATCCAGCTAAATCACCGGATAAAAAGAGATATCAAACCGGTTAGGGCCGACAAGACGGTAAAAGAGCGGATTGAATACTTCTCACATCTTCTAAAATCCAAAGATATAAAACTCAATATATATACCGAACCCGTAACGCTTCACATAGACCCGGCGGACCTCGAAACCCTCATAGACAACCTGCTCTCAAATGCGATAAAATACAACAAAGAGTCCGGAAACCTGAATATCACCCTGACAAACGAGCATCTGCTGATAGAGGATACGGGAATAGGTATACACAAGGGGGATTTGGATAAAATAACCAAACGGTTTTTCCGTTCAAAAAGTGCCGAAGGCGGATTTGGGCTGGGACTTTTCATCGTCCGGGAGCTTTCCGGGCTTTACGGTTTCAAACTGGATATTCAAAGCGATAAAGATA
>JAMOUF010000230.1 GCA_027068245.1 Campylobacterales bacterium
CTATGCCAAGAGTTGGTCTGACAGAGGCCGCTACCGAAAAGGTCATCAAACATCTTGAAAAAGTGGGTGACAGAAAAAAAGAGAAAAGAGAGAGACTCGGTGTCTGGGTTCTACTCTACTTCGTAATTCTTTCCGTTCTTGCATATCTTTGGAAAAAAGAGATATGGAAAGAGGTTATCTAATTTGGAAGGCTTAGCCTTCCAAAACACTTACCTTTTTAATCTTTCTTTTTATAAAATCTGCTACAATTGTTTAAAAATTACTAAAGAGGCTTGATGCTTATAGACGGACATGGAAGAAAAGTGGATTATCTGCGTATATCTTTGACCGAAAGATGCAATTTCAGATGTCAGTACTGTATGCCGGAAAAGCCCTTTTCATGGGTGCCCAAAGAGAACCTTCTAAGCTTTGAGGAGCTTTTTGAGTTCGTAAAGGCGGCTATTGATGAGGGAATCACGAAAATCAGGCTTACTGGCGGTGAGCCTACTCTTAGAGCCGATTTGGATAAATTTATAAAGATGATTTACGATTACAGTCCCGGTATAGATTTGGCTATGACCACAAACGGATATCTGTTGAAAGATATCGCAAAAGCGCTTAAAGAGGCTGGGCTTAAGAGACTCAACATCTCTTTGGACTCTTTAAAACCCGATGTAGCCAGACTTATTGCCGGAAAAGATGTATTGAAAAACGTTTTGGAAGGTATTGATGCCGCACTGGATGCGGGACTGAAGGTAAAGATAAATATGGTTCCTTTAAAGGGCGTTAACGACAAAGAGATAGTCGATGTGCTCAACTACGCAAAAGAGCGGGGTATGCAGGTAAGATTCATAGAATATATGGAAAACATCCACGCCCACTCCTCTTTAAAAGGGATGCACGGCAAAGAGATTTTGGAGCATATAAAAAAAGAGTACGAGATAGAAAAGATAGGCAGAGTTGGAAGTTCGCCGGCCTTTTTGTATAAACTTAAAAAGAGCGGCTACAGATTTGGCCTAATCGACCCGCACAAGCATGATTTTTGCGAGAGCTGCAACCGTATCCGGCTTACGGCGGAGGGTTATTTGATACCATGCCTCTATTTTGACGAGGCTTTAAGTATCAAAGAGGCGGTGGAGAGGGGTGATATAGATGGAGCTGTAAAGATTTTGAAAGAGGTTTTGGCGAACAAACCCAAAGAGAACAGATGGAGCGAGGGGGAGAGTGAGGCCTCCGGCAGGGCTTTTTATGAGACGGGAGGGTAGATGGTATATCTGGTGGAGGATTTTTACTCAATACAGGGTGAGGGAAGGTTCGTTGGAACCCCATCTATATTTTTCAGGTTCGGTGGTTGCAACCTCAAGTGTCCAGGTTTTGGAGAGCATTTTACAAAAGGAAAGATCTTAAGAGGCTGTGACAGTATCCAGGCCGTAAACAGGGAGCTTTTTCAAAGCGAGTGGCAAAAGGCGGATAAGGATAAACTTATAAGCATACTCTCTTCCCATCTGGAGCATCTCGATTTCAAGCCCCATGTTGTAATAACCGGCGGGGAGCCTCTTATATATGCCACCGATTCCGATTTTTACGGATTTGTAGAGTATCTGGTGGAAAACGGGTTTGTGGTGACGATAGAGACAAACGCCACCATAAAGATAGATTTTAAAAGGTATGAGGCGTATAGCGGCGTGGTTTTCGCCATGGCGGTAAAACTTGGCAACAGTGGCGAGCCCTATGAGAAGAGGGTGAACAAGGATGCGATAGAGGCGATAGTAAAAAACAGCGCCTTCAGTTTT
>JAMOUF010000231.1 GCA_027068245.1 Campylobacterales bacterium
AAGAAAAACTATGCTTACAAAGCTGAGATTCAGGGACATACAGACAGCATCGGAAGCGCGGCTTACAACAAAAAACTATCCGAAAAAAGAGCGAAAGCGGTTTACGAAGCGCTTATAAAAATGGGCGTAGATAAAAACAGACTAAGCTATATCGGTTATGGTGAGGCCCATCCTATCGCGCCTAACACCACTCCTGAAGGAAGAGCGAAAAATAGAAGGGTCGAGGTTCACCTGCTTTACTAAAAGCGGGCATTTCTTATCGACCTGTATGCCAGTGCGGCCGAGCTGAAGGCCCACTGGAAATTGTAACCTCCAAGTTCACCTGTTACGTCCAACACCTCACCCAAAAAATAGAGACCCTCTTTAATGCTGCTTTGCATCGTAAACCTGTCGATACTCTCTATATCCACGCCGCCTTTCGTAACCTCCGCCCTCTCAAATCCAAATGTCCCGGCTGGAGCGAATCTGTAAGAGTTTAGAAGCCCAAGCCGCCTCAACTCCTCCTTGCCAAGCTCTTTTACCTTTTTATCCTCCAGGCCGATACTTTTTAAAAACTCTTTGACAAACCTTTTTGGCAGAGGCAGCTGGGTGGATATATTTTTATTGGGGTTTTTAAGATAGCTTTTTACGCTCTTTTTCAAAAAGGATATCTCTATCTCTCCCTTTTGCCAGTAGAGAGAGGCGTTTAAAATTGCGGGGCCGCTTATGCCTTTGTGGGTAAAGAGGATGTCGTCTTCAAAAACCCTCTTTTCCACCCTCACCACGGCCTCAAAGCTTATTCCAAAGAGCTCCTTGAACCAAAACTGCTCCTTTTGAACCGTAAACCCCACCAAAGCCGGCCTAAGAGGAGTTACTCCATGGCCCATCTTTTTGGCTATCTCGTAACCCACACCTGAGGCTCCAACACGCCTGTAGCTTAGGCCTCCGGTGGCTACTACCAGGTTTTTAGCCCTAAAGATACCTTTTGAGGTTTTTACCTCAAAGCCCTCCTTTACATCCAAAATCTCACAGTTCAAAACGGTGTTTTTAACCTCTTTTTTAAAAATGTTCAAAAGCTCCTCACTGCTTTTTGGGCAAAAATACTGCCCCCTCTTCCTTATCACCGGCTCACACCCTCTGGCTTTTAGCCACTTTAGAAGATGGGCGTTGGAAAAATTCTTAAAAGCCGGCTCCAAAAACCCTTCCTCTTTTACAAGGTAGTGAAAAGGAGAAATATCTGTGTTGGTGATGTTGCACCTGCCTCCGCCGCTTATTTTTATCTTCGCCCCCACATAGGGGTTGTGTTCTATAATTTTATAGTCGGATTTTAACAGTGATGCCAGAAAGAGGCCGGCGGCACCACCTCCCAAAATCAGCGTATCCGTCATTTTTTGGCGCTGATGGAGTTGATGTATCTGTAATCTATGGTTATATCTTTGGGTTTTGGAAGATATCTTGAGAGCCTGTTTAAAACGGATGGAAAATCCTCGAACAGATAGTTTGCCAAACTTCCAGGAATCGGGTTTATCTCGTTGATATAGAGCTCTCCTTTATGGACAAAGAAATCTATCCGGATGATGGAACCTTTGAAATAGGGGTCGTAAATCTTTTTGAAGCAGTCATAGATATGCTCTTTAAGCCCTTCTGAGAGCGGGGCATCCTCCACGCTTTTTTTACTAAAATCCCTGTATTTTTTATCGAAGTCCAAAAACTCCCCTTTTTGAACCTCCTCAAGCTTTGAAAAGATGAAACTGTCCGCCTTGCATCCGGCCAGGTTATACTCCTTGATA
>JAMOUF010000232.1 GCA_027068245.1 Campylobacterales bacterium
GAGATAAAGCGTCTGGATAGCAAAGATATAGAGAAGATGGTCCAAAATATGCTCGATGAGATAGTCTCCATCATGAAAGAGAGTTATGAGATGTATTTTATGCAGTAGGTGGAGCTTTGCCCATATCTGCACCAGATGCCAGGAGCGCTTTTTAAAGCCGGATATAAAAAGATTTAGACTCTTTAAAGATTTTGAAGTGGTTAGCTTTTATGGCTATAGCGAAATTGAGGAGCTTTTAAAGACGAAACATACCTATGTGGGGGCCTATATCTATAAAATCCTGGCGGCCAACTCCTTTAAGATTTTTGCGAAAAACTTCACTCAAAAGGCCTTTGTGGTTCCTGTGGACGACAAAATTTCAGGCGGCTACTCCCACACCGCCATTTTGGCGAAGAGTCTAAAAAGCGGATATCTAAAGCCGCTTTATAATGTATTGCCTGCAAAAAACCGTATAAACTACTCCGGCAAACCGTTGGATTTCAGGCTGAAAAACCCGCGCGATTTTCAATACAGGGGAAGAGCAGGGGATATCGTTTTGGTGGACGATATAATAACCACCGGCACCACGCTGAAAGAGGCTTACTCGGTTTTGAAAAAAGCGGGAGCCAACCCGCTTTTTGCCCTGACGCTGGCTACGGCTAAGAGCTGATACCGAGTATATAGTAGGTCTTTTGGCTCTTTACCTCTTTCAAGGTTACATTGTATTTGTCGGCCCACTTCCTAATCTCCGCCAGCGCTATGTCGCTGTATGAGCTGCTTGGGCTGTCTACTTTTATCTTTAGGTAGGGATTGGTGTTGGAGAGGGTAACATAGCCGCCATAAGGTTTTAGGTGGTCGTTAAGTGCGATAATGTGTTTTTTAATGTTTTCAAATCCGGATGTGTTTTTCTCTATAAGCTCAAGTTGTTTGAGATTGGCCTCGTCTACCGGATAACCAAGTTGTGTTAAAATACCCTCATTGGAAATTTGCATTTAATCTCCTTTTTGGAAAGTATAACAAATCAAAGGTTAAAAATGAGATTAATTTTTATACTGCTTTTTGCCTCTTTTTTTCTGCTGGCAAAGGATGTGAAGGTGGCAGCCGCGGCAAACGTGGGCTATGCGTTGGAGGAGATTGTAAAGCTTTATAAAATGGCCTATCCGCATAGCGATATTAAAATAACCATCGGCAGCAGCGGCAAACTGGCGGCCCAGATAGAAAACGGCGCCGGATACGATATATTTTTAAGTGCCGATACATCCTATCCAAAGAGACTCTATGAAAAAAACCTAACCTATACGAAACCCGTCGTCTACGCTACGGGAAAGCTAATATTGGCAAGCCGCAACCACATCGGCTCTTTGGATGATATAAAAATAGCTTCAAGGCTGGCCGTGGCAAATCCCAAAACCGCCCCTTACGGAAAGGCGGCGTTTGAGTTTTTGAAAAGTTACGGGGCGTATAGGAGTGTAAAAGATAAGCTGGTATTTGGCGAATCGGTAGCCCAGACGCTTATTTATACCCTAAAAGCGGCCGATATGGGGCTTATAGCAAAATCCGCCCTTTATGGCGCAAATATACCAAAACTGCACTATATAGATATCCCACAGAACCGATACGCTCCCATAAAACAGGCTATGGTGTTGATAAAGCCGGATGAGGATGCGGGGAGGTTTTTTCTGTTTTTGCTTTCCAAAAAGAGTGCGGAGGTATTCAAAAGATATGGATACGATTGATTTTACCCCTTTTTATCTCTCCTTTAAACTGGCATTTTATACCGCTTT
>JAMOUF010000233.1 GCA_027068245.1 Campylobacterales bacterium
GGCCCAGGACTCCAGAACCTCTTTCGCAAATTTGTTGGTTTTGGCCTTTTCCACCACATCGTTGAACGCGTCATATACCAAAAGGGTCTTTTTAAGAGCGTCCGCAGCCGCCTGGGCCACCTCCTCGTCCTCATGGTCCAAAGCCTCAACCAAAGGCCCCACGTTGTATCCGCCAAGCATGGTTCCAAGTATCTCCACGGCGTGTTTGGGGCTGATAGCGGCGGTTTTTGCGTTACCCTGAACGATATCTCTCAAAAAGGCGGCTTTTACATAGGCCGCGTCATCTACGCCCGGTGGAACCCTGTTTAGAAGAAGGTCCATCAAAAACTCCTCTTCCACGATGGGAACCTGCTTAAGCAGTTTTATAACCTCGTTTACCTGCTCCGCCGTAAGGGGTTTTGGAGGGATGCCAAGTTTGGCCCTCTCCTCGGCCATCTTTTTATACTCTTCAACAAATCCCATATCAACTCCTTTTTAGTTATGTCTGAATTGGTCGATTTTCTTCTGCATATTTTCCAAAATATGCTGCAGTCTGTTTAGATATATCTCTTTTTTGTGTAAAAGCTTGGTCTTCTTCTCCTCAAGCTTCATCTCCTCGTCCAAAAGCTTCATCTCTTTGTTTGTCAGCTCCTCATACTCCTCTTTGAGTTTCTCGAGCTCTTTTTCGTGGCGTCTTAGCTCCTCCACGAGCCTCGCTCTGTCACGCTCGAGCATCTCTATCTCTCTTTGGGTCTGGGCCTTGAGAGTAGCCATCTGAACTCTTTTTAGTTTATTCAAAATATCATGAATTCTATGCTCGTGCTCCTTTTTCTCCCTGGCGATGGCGATGATTTTCTCCTCTATCTTGCTTATCTCCTCTTTTAAAGCCCTAAGCTCGCTTTCTACCTTTTGTATCTCCTCTTTCATCTTTTCAACCAGCTTGCTGAAGTGCTCCGCCTTCTCTTCCATCTTTTTAAGAAAATCTTCCAATTCGTCCTCCTGTTTTTAGTTTAAACAATTTTATCAAAGCTATCCATATCCCAATAGCAGGTGTTACTATTGTAAACACTCTATTTTGTCAGTGTGAAAAAAAGTAACATCAAACAAGTATCTCTCTGTTCCCTTTGGCGTTTGCGGGGGATAAAACGCCCATCTTCTCCAGCTGCTCCACAATCCTGGCCGCCCTGTTGTAACCTATTTGCAGCCTTCGTTGAAGATAGCTAATAGATGTCTTTCTCTCGCTGACAACGATATTTTTGGCCTCCTCGAAAAGCTCGTCCAAATCCTCGCCCAGGCTCTCCCCTCCATCTTCCGAGGCCGCCTCGATGCTCTCGGCCAGAAATTTGTTGTCATACTGGGGCTCCCTTTGGGATTTCAAAAACTCCACAATCTCCTCAATCTCCTGCTCGCTGACCCAGGGCGCGTGAAGCCTAATAAGGCCGTTGGCCCCTGGCGGCGTAAAGAGCATATCCCCCCTTCCAAGAAGGCTTTCGGCCCCGAAACTGTCCAAAATAACCTTGCTGTCGATTTTCTGCCCCACTCTAAAGCTTATCCTGGCTGGCAGGTTCGCCTTGATAAGGCCCGTCACCACATCCACGCTGGGTCTTTGGGTGGCGACTATGAGGTGAATTCCTGCGGCCCTCGCCATCTGGGCAAGCCTTGCTATGGAGTACTCCACATCCTTGCCGCTTGTCATCATCAAATCAGCCAGCTCGTCGATGATTACGATGATATATGGCAGCTCCTCAAGCCCCTCTTTTTTCGCTTTTTTATTGAAGCCTTCGATATTTTTCGTCTTGTAACGGCTCATAAGCTGATAACGCCTCTCCATCTCGCTCACCATATTGCTTAGTGCCACCACCGCCTGTTTGGAGTTGGTGATAACGGGAGTTAGAAGGTGCGGGATATCGTTGTAGATGCTAAACTCCAGCATTTTTGGGTCTATCATCATAAGTTTCAGCCTATCCGGAGAGTTTCTGTAAAGAAGGCTTATTACCATGGCGTTTATACCCACGCTCTTACCGCTTCCGGTGGTTCCTGCGATAAGCAGGTGAGGAAGTTTTTTCAAATCGGTTATGAAAGGTTTACCCACTATATCCTTGCCAAGAGCCAGGGTCAGGGGGGACGCCGATTTTTTGAATATATCGCTTTGTATAACCTCTTTTAGATATATCGTCTCGAACTCACTGTTTGGTATCTCTATGCCTACAACATCTTTTCCCGGAATTGGCGCCTGTATCCGGATGGTCTGGGCTTTTAGCGCCATCGCCAAATCATCCTGCAGGTTCAAAATTTTCGACACCTTTATGTGAGGGGCCGGTTTAAACTCGAATGTGGTAACCAAAGGCCCGGTATAGGTTCTTACCACATCACCCTCTATCTTGAACTGTTTTAGTTTGCTTAGAAGCTCCCTGACCTTCTTGTCTATCTCCGCCTCGTTTATCTCCGTCCTCTTTTTTGGAGCATCCTGTAAAAACTTCAACGGGGGCAGCTTGAAATCATCCGGTTTTTCTATATTACCTTTTTCTATGGACTCAAGCAGCTTTTTGTTCTCCTCCAGCTCCTTTACAATTTTTACGTCGCTTTGAGGCAAAGGAGCGGCCGCCACCTTTTTCTCTTCAGCCTCGCTACTTTTTTTCTCACTCCTATTTACGGCCACGCTCTTTGGCTCCTCTGCCTTTTTCACTTTTTTTACGGTAACGGAGGCCGAACTTTTGTCACCTTCGCCACTCTTTTCACTCTTTGGTCCCTCTTTGGCCTGGACGACCTTTACGCTTCTTCTTTTTGGCAGCAGCTCCTCGTTTTTATCCTTTTCATCCTCTATGGTTATAACCTCTTTTCTTATCTGCAAATCCTTGATGTTATCCATACCCCTCTTTGCCACCTTGTCAATTTTGAACATATAAAAAAGCAGGGAAAAAAGAAGGGCGACTATCATCCATAGACCAGCAAGACCGATATAGGGCTTGAGCGCATTTACGAACAGAAGCCCTATTTTGCCGGCATATTGCGGAGGCAAAATCAGTGCTTGAAGTATCAAAAGGGAGAAAAAGAGCAGCAGCACGCCGAAAAAAAGAGTCCAAAAATCCCTGATTTTATCTCGGTTTTTGTAGACCCAGTAGGCACCAACTATCATCAAAAAGGGATAGATATAGGCCAAAGCTCCGAAAAACTCCCGGTTTTTCGTCCCTATCGCCTCGCCTATCTTTCCTACGAACTTGAAATCGACGAAAATCGTGGAAATCCCCAGATAAAGAAACAGAAATACATATAACAATACGGCCACCGTTTTCAAAAAAGCTCCTGTTAAATTTTTAAAATTATACAAAAATGTATTTAAAAAGCGGGTCATTTTTTACTTAAATGGAGAAATTAGGTCGAAACAGCCGAAAATTTGCCTCTTTTTTGCAAATTTACCCCCGATTTTATTGATATTTTTAAAAAAAATTTGTAAAATCAAAGTGTAAACAATTTTTATAAAAAGGATGAGCTATGAAAAAAGCCGAATTTATCCAAGAAGTTGCCCAAAGAGCGGGCCTTTCCAAAAAAGATACCCAAAAGTGTATCGACGCTGCGCTTGAGGTTATAACCGAGGCTTTGAAAAAGGGTGAGGACGTGGCCTTTATAGGTTTTGGAACGTTCACCACAACCATGAGAGCCGCGAGAGAGGCGAAAGTGCCGGGAACCAACAAAGTCGTCAAAGTGCCTGCCACAAGAGTGGTCAAGTTCAAAGTTGGTAAAAAACTTAAAGAAGCGGTGGCCGGTAAGTAGTCATATTTACATTTAAGTTTTTAGTCGCTATAATTTTACTCCCGTAGCCGGGGTGGTGAAACTGGTAGACACGCGAGACTCAAAATCTCGTGGGCATTTGCCCGTGCGGGTTCGAGTCCCGCCCCCGGTACCATCTGCGGGAGTAGCTCAGAGGCTAGAGCACCTCCTTGCCAAGGAGGGGGTCGCGGGTTCGAATCCCGTCTCCCGCTCCATTAAAAACTAAGGTCTGATTTGAAAAAAGTTGTAGTCGCTCTATCAGGTGCCAGCGGAGCTCACTTAGGTCTTAAAACTTTCAAACTAATCCCAGAAACTTACGAAAAATACCTCATAATCAGCCAAAACGCAAAAAAAGTACTTGAAAAAGAGAACTTTGAAAAGAGTGATATAATTTTTGAAAACGAAAAGATATGGGCCCCGCCCGCAAGCGGAAGTTTTGGCGTAGACGCCATGATAGTGGCGCCCTGCTCCACAAATACGCTTGCAAAGATTGCGGTGGGTATAGCGGACAATCTGATAACAAGAGCCGCTTCCGTGGTTATAAAGGAGCGAAAAAAGCTGCTTTTGGCGCCAAGGGAGCTGCCCTTTAGCCCGATTGCGTTGGAAAATATGCATAAACTCTCTCTCTTAAATGTTATAATTGCACCGCCTGTTATGGCCTATTACAGCCAGCAAAAGAGCCTTGAGGATATGGAGAATTTCATCATCGGAAAGTGGTTCGATCTGCTTGGAATAGAACACAGTCTATATAAGAGATGGGAATGAGAAAAGTTATCTATCCGGGAACATTCGACCCGATTACAAATGGCCATATGGATATCATAAAACGGGCTTCCTCCATTTTCGACCAGGTGGTGGTAGCCGTAGCCAAAAGCGAAGAGAAAAAGCCCATGTTCGATATCGCCACGCGGGTGAAGATGGCAAAGAGGGCCACTAAGGATTTGGATAACGTGGTCGTGAAGAGCTTCGACACTCTGCTGGTGAATTTTTGCCAAAAAGAGGGTTCCAAAATCATCATCAGAGGGCTCAGGGCCGTAAGCGATTTTGAATATGAGCTGCAAATAGGCTATGCGAACCAGTCACTGGACAAGGATATAGAGACGCTCTATCTTATGCCAAGTCTTGAAAACGCCTTTATAAGCTCCTCAGTCGTCAGGGCCATTTTGAAATTCAAAGGTGACGTTTCACACCTGGTTCCAAAAGATATTATCCCTATGCTGGAGAGCATATAGATGTATATAGCGATAGAAGGTATCGACAGGGCCGGCAAATCCACACAGATAAATATGCTAAAAAAGAGGTTTAAAGAGTGGATTTACACCAAAGAGCCAGGCGGAACCAGGCTTGGTAAAAAAATCCGAGATATTTTGCTCCACTCCGGGACCGTCCACCCGGTGGCTGAATATTTTCTCTTTTTAGCGGACAGAAACGAGCATATAAACAGCGTCGTAAAACCCAATCTCGACAAAACGATAGTAAGTGACAGAAGCTACATATCCGGAATCGCTTACGCCCACGCAAACCATATACTGCCGCTAAAGGAGCTTATAGAGCTGAATGAGACGGCAACGCAGGGCATCTATCCGGATAAGGTGGTTTTACTAAAACTTAGCCAAAGGGAGCTTGAAAAGAGGTTTCACTCCCAAAGCCTCGACTCCATAGAAAAAAGGGGGCCGCACTATCTGATGCGGGTTCAAAACATAATGCAAGAGCTCATTGAAAAAAGAGCGAAAGATTATCTAATCCTCGACGCCTCGGAGCCGGCGGAGGATATTTTTGAAAAAATAACAAATTTTATAAAGGGTGAGCGATGAAAGCACTTAGGGGTATGAAAGATATCCTGCCTCCTTTAAGCAAAAAATATCTGCACTTTATAGAGCAGGCCTCAAACAGGGCCAAAAGGTATGGTTTCGAGTATATAGAAACGCCTCTTTTGGAAGAGACCCTCCTGTTTAAAAGAAGTGTTGGTGAGAGCAGCGATATAGTTGGCAAGGAGATGTATCAGTTTACTGACAAAGGGGGAAACGATGTCTGCCTGCGTCCGGAAGGGACCGCCGGGATTGTCAGAAGTTTCATAGAGCACAAACTCGACAAAAAAGGTGGCGTGCACCGCTTTTTCTATTATGGCCCGATGTTTAGATACGAGCGTCCCCAAAAAGGCAGATTCAGGGAGTTTCACCAGTTCGGCGTGGAGAGTTTTGGGGAGCCAAGCGTTTACGAGGATGCCTCGGTGATACTTTTGGCAAAAGATATATTGGATGGTTTTGGCATACAGCACACCCTCAAAATCAACTCTTTGGGCTGCCCCGCCTGTCTGCCCGGATACAAAGAGAGCCTGGTGGAGTTTTTGAAAAACGAAGAGGGTATCTGCGAGGACTGCCTCCGCAGACGCGATACCAACCCCATAAGGGTTTTGGACTGCAAAAATCAAAACTGCCAGGAAATCTATAAAGATGCGCCAAAACTACCTCATAACCTCTGCAACGAGTGTAAAAAGGATTTTGAGCTTTTGCAGCAGATTTTAAAAGAGGAAGGGGTGGAGTTTGAGATAGATACAAACCTTGTAAGGGGCCTGGACTACTATACCAAAACCGCCTTCGAGTTCGTAAGCGGCCAGATAGGAGCTCAAAACGCGATAGCCGGCGGCGGCAGATATGACAACCTGGTGGAGATGCTGGGTGGCAAACCAACTCCTGCGGTAGGTTTTGCCATAGGGATAGAGAGAATTTTGGATTTGATAGAGTTTGAGGAGAAAAGAGAAGGCTACTATATAGGCGTCATGCTGGAAGAGGCGCTCAAAGAGGCCTTCAACATTACCCAGGCCAAAAGAAAAAAGAGTAAAGCCGTTATGGAATACAGGCCTAAAAGCCTCAAATCCCACCTCAAATCCGCCGACAGGCTGGGCTGCAGATATGCGGCAGTAATTGGAGAGGAGGAGTATAAAGATGGCTCCGTCTGGGTCAAGGACCTGGAGAGAAAAGAGGAAAAAAGAGTCCCATTAAAGCAGTTTTTGGAGGAGTGATGACAAATTACGGCATCCATATCTGGTCCGACAACGACTTTGTCATAGAAGATGGGCTGGTAAAAGTCAACCACAAAAACCGCCCCTCGATTTACGAGATAA
>JAMOUF010000234.1 GCA_027068245.1 Campylobacterales bacterium
GATAGAGCACAAGATCCAGATAGCTCCGGCAAACGAGATAGAGGACAGGGGTTTTGATATAGAGCCCCAGGTCTCAGAGGTAAAATTCAAAGATGTAGCCGCAATTGAAGAGGTAAAAGAGGAGCTCGAAGAGATCATTGACTATCTAAAAAATCCTCAAAAATACAGGGATTTTGGTATCCGGATGCCAAAAGGGGTGCTTTTGGTTGGGCCTCCAGGTGTCGGTAAGACGCTTATAGCCAAGGCGGTGGCCGGCGAGGCCGGGGTGCCGTTTTTTTATCAAAGCGGAAGCGCTTTTGTTCAGATATATGTAGGTATGGGGGCAAAACGGGTCAGAGAACTTTTCAGCAAGGCCAAACAGATGGCCCCAAGCATCATCTTTATAGATGAGATAGACGCCATAGGAAAGGCCAGGGGCGGAATGAGAAACGACGAGAGGGAGGCTACGCTAAACCAGCTGCTGACCGAGATGGATGGCTTTAAAGAGAACAGCGAAGTTATAGTCATAGGCGCCACCAACAAAATCGAGGTATTGGATGAGGCTCTGCTAAGGCCTGGCAGATTTGACAGAAGGGTTTTTGTATCTTTGCCAAACAGGGAGGATAGAAAGAAAATTTTGCAGATCTATCTAAAAAGGATACCCCACAGTGTAGATATAGAGACTTTGGCAACCATTACTACAGGTTTTAGCGGCGCGGCTCTTAGCTCTTTGGTAAACGAAGCGGCGCTGAACGCCTTGAAAAAAGGAAAAAGAGTGGTTGAGCTTGATGATTTTGAAGATGTGCGGGATAAGGTAATCTTTGGGAAAAGAAAGATTTTGAGCCTTAGCCAAAAGGAGAAACAGATCCAGGCGGTCTATCAGGCGGCCAAGGCTTTGGGGGCTTACTGGTTTAATCAGGATTTTGACAAGATTACGCTAATTGGCGGCCGGATAAAGGGGCTTGAGAAGGAGCTGCTATCGAAAGAGGAGCTTTTTTCGAGGATAAAGACGCTTCTTTGCGGCTACTGCGCTTTGAGGGAGTTTTATGATGAGGAGTTCTCCATAAGCGCCGAGGATATAAAAGAGGCGAAGCTGCTGGCCCAGGAGATGATAGAAAGATATGCCATGGGCGATGAGGGGATATTCGCATCGCCCGCTCAGACACAGGAGCTCATAAGAAACGCTTTGGATGAGAGCCAAGCCTTCGTATCCTCAAAAAAAGGGCTTATAGAAAGACTTAAAAACATTTTGTTAAACAAAGAGTCTTTGACTAAAGAGGAGATTAAAAAAGAGGCCGATGAAATTTTTTAGCGGATTTGGTTTTAAAAGGGAGCAGGCCCTGTTTAAAGAGTATCTTGATGATGCTCCTTTTGTTCTAAGCGGATTTAGCTATGGGGCTCAGCTGGCGACGCAAGAGGCTTTGAATGCACTAAACATTGGAAAAAGAGTAGAAAAACTGCAGCTTATATCACCCGCATATTTCAACGATCTGCCAAGGGGCGTGCTTATGAAAGAGCTGGATAACTTTGTAAAAAACAGAGATCTTTATATGAACTTTTTTTATAAAAAGGCCGCATACCCTTACAAAGGCGATATTACTCCTTTTAAAAGCGATCCGGATCTGGGTCAGTTAAAAAGCCTTCTGCTTTACAGATGGAAGGAGGAGGATCTGGAGCGTCTAAAAAGTGCGGGCGTGGATATAGAGGTCTTTTTGGGTGGTTTTGACAAGATAGTCGACGCCAAAAAGGCAGGGGAGTTCTTT
>JAMOUF010000235.1 GCA_027068245.1 Campylobacterales bacterium
AAATTCTTCCGAAAATCAATATGGTCTCCAAGGAGAGCATATATATCTCCAGATTCAACAACTTCATGTATAAAATCCCGATGCCTTCGAGCTATACCACCTTTACCATGAAGCCGCTTAAAGAGACTGCCCTGTTGGTGGTGGACTCCAGGCTGGTCTTTACCATCATTAGCGTAATGTTTGGCGGGCCGGCCAAGCCTTTCAAGGTAGAGGGCAGGGAGTTTACCAAGCTGGAGACCTATGTGATAAAAGACTTTATAGACACCGCTTTGAAGACTTTGCAAGAGACCTTTAGCACCATAGTCGATATAGAGATAGAGAAGAAGTCGATGGAGCTAAACCCTGCCCTGGCTAAAATAACCAGCGGAAACGAGAAGGTTATCATAGCAGAGTGTATCATAGACATAGACGGGTTCGAGGCTCCCATATATTTCTGTTTTCCACACGGTATGTTTTTACCCATAAAAGATGTGATATACAGCGAATTTTCCGGTGAGGTGGACGAGCAGTGGAGGAAAAGAGTAAACGAGCTTCTCCTCCAAACACCTGTAAAGGTTGCTTTGGAGCTTACGAAAAAGCGTTTTTTTATGAGGGAGATTTTGGAGTGGGATGTGGGAACGCAGATCGTTCTTGATGTGGGTAAAGATGATCCGGCAATTTTGAAAATAGAGGATGAAGAGAAGTTCAACTGCAGACTTGGCAAAGTAAAAGAGAGATACGCGGCGCTGCTTAAAGAGGAAGTGACAAAGGAAGAGGACGATGGAAAACAACAGCGAGAAGAGTGAACTGAACGCCCAGGAGGAGATCGGCGGCGAGGGCGAGGAGCAGCTAAGCGCCGATGAGCTTATGGCGCAGCAGTTCGCCTCCCAAAGCTATGAGGAAAACCAAAACACGGACGATTTGACAAAGAGCGAAAATTCTCGGCTTGCGATGCTGCTCGATATCCCGCTGGAGATAACGGTGGAGATAGGTTCAACCGAGATGCTTATAGAGGATGTGTTGAAACTGAACCCAAACAGCATTATCGAGCTGGACCGCTACATAGACGAGCCTATAGATCTAAAAGTCAACGGCAAGGTAATAGCCAAAGGAGAGCTATATACGGTAAAAAACAATTTCGGTATCCGGATAACCCACATCATAACGCCTGAGGACAGGCTTAAAATTTTGGATATGTAAGGAGATACGATGGCTTTGGATATGCAGTCAGTATATATTTTGGCAAGCGGGGGATCCAGGGCGATGGAGCAGCTCGATACCACTACCAACAACCTGGCGAACGTAAATACGGACGGTTTTAAAAAAATGATGATAAAGGAGATGAGCCAGCGGCTGGATGAAAATGGCGGTGACGCAAACCATCTTTTCGTCTTTCCGAGGTTTCAGGAGTCGTTGATACAAAACAGCCAAGGAGCCCTTAAAGAGACGCAAAACCCCCTCGATTTCGCCATAGAGGGGGAAGGTTTTTTCAAAATAGAGCTAAAGGGCGAAATACTATATACCAGAAACGGACACTTCTTTTTGGATGCGGAGGGTTATTTGGTGGATAAAAGCGGCGGTTTTGTTTTGGACGGGGAGGATAAAAAGATTAAGCTTGATCCGGATAAACCGGTAAACCTTACAAAAGAGGGGGTTTTGTATCAAGAGGATCAAGAAGTGGCAAAGATCGCTGTGGAGAACTTTTCAAAAACCACCGCCGTTGGGGATACATACTACAAACCCGCCTCAAAACCCGTAGCGGCAGATTTTAGGCTTCACCAGGGATTTAAGGAGAGCAGCAACGTAAACGCCGTAGCTGAAATGAGCTCTCTTATAGTGGCCCAAAGAAGGTTCGAGATCTATTCAAACCTTATAAAATCATTGGATCAGTTAAACCAAAAAACCAACGACATAGCAAAAGCTTAAAAGGAGAAAATATGATAAAGGCCCTTTGGACTTCAGCTTCCGGAATGGCGGCCCAGCAGACAAATCTGGATGTGGTATCGAACAATATAGCCAACGTAAATACCACAGGATTTAAACAAAGCAGGGCAAATTTCGAGGATCTCATCTATCAAAACATAAAAGATCCCGGCGTTGTGAGTGCTGATGGAAACAGGGTTCCATCCGGTATCCAGGTAGGCCTTGGGGTTAGGGTAAGCGATGTTAGCAAGATATTTTCCCAGGGCAGCCTTAAAAAAACCGAGCGGGATCTGGACGTGGCGATCGAGGGGCCCGGATTTTTCAAAATAGAGCTGCCAAATGGCGGCGAGGCATATACCAGGGCTGGAAATTTCAGTATAGACGAAGAGGGGTATATAGTAACCAGTGAGGGATACAAACTTCAGCCCAACATCCAGATAACCTCGCCAGAGACGCTGGTAAGTATATCCATAAGCCCAAACGGCAAGGTAAACGCGGTTAGAAACGAGGGCGGAAACCAGACGGTGGAGGAGCTTGGGGATATAAAACTTTACAGGTTCATAAACCCGTCGGGCCTGAAGGCTATGGGACAAAACCTCTTTTTGCAGACAGAGGCCAGCGGGGAGTCGGTGGAGGGAGATCCAAATACCGACGGATTTGGCAGGCTGTTGCAGGGGTTTTTGGAAAGCTCGAACGTCAATATCGTGGAGGAGATGGTAAACCTAATCGTAGCCCAGAGGGCTTATGAGATGAACTCAAAAGGCATAACCACATCAGATGAGATGCTTAGAACCGTTGCGAACCTTAAATCTTAAGAGCGCTTTGCTGCTGCTGATTTTCGCCCTCCAAGCAGCTGCGCTTACAACGATCGATTTAAAAGAGCGGGTGGAGTATAAAACCCCCATTTTGCTGGGTGAGGCCGCCTCTATCGATACCAAAAACAGAAATCTGAAAGATTTTTTAAGCTCCATAAAACTTGATAAAAAATATCTAAGCGATTTTAAGATCGAAAAAGAGGAGATAGAGGAGGCTTTGAAGAAAAGCCTGATTGATACCTCCCATATCCGCATAACCGGGAAAAGCGATATCGTTTTTGACTATACGGGTCCCAAAAGTCTTGAAAAGGCGATAAGATCATATGTAGAGGGTCAATATAGGGATGTGGTGATGGAAAAAGTGGCCGTAAACGGGAAAAAGCTGCCTAAAACCCACGCGAGGATCGTTATCAAACCAAGTTCAAAAACTTTTAAACATATCTATCTGACGCTGAAATTTTATAAAGATGGCAGGCTTTTGGAAAGAGCCAGGGCACATGTCTATGTGAGCGAGTTTATCCGCCTTCCCTTTGCAAAAAGAGATATTCCCAAAAGTAAAGTGATAAAGCCTGATGATATCCTGTTTAAAAGGGTGAAAAAAAGAAGCTCTACGCAAAGAGCTCTTAAAATGTCCGATATAGCGGCTAAGGTCGCAAAAAGAAACATATATGCCAACAAGGAGATAAAGCCTGCCTATGTGGAGCCCGATTATGAGGTTAAAAGGGGCGGAATGGTTAAAATAATCCATCAAAAAGGTGCTATCCGGATAGAGATGCCTGGCCGTGCTTTAGAGAGCGGGCAAAGGGGTGATATAATAAAGGTCAAAAACATATCTTCAAACAAGGCTCTTAAATGCAAAGTGTTATCAAGCTCCTCTGTGCTCTTTGTGCGCTGACGCTCTTTTTTGGCTGTGCCAAAAGACCCTCGAAACTCCAGCCGCCACAAAGGATAGTTCCCGAAGATGTCAAGATGCCAAAGGCCTCCAGATCGCCTGGCTCCATCTATAACGGCTACGACAACCTGTTTAGCGACGCCAAAGCATACAACGTCGGCGATGTGGTGACGATAGAGGTTATAGAAAACCTAAGAGGAAGCGGATCCACAAACACCAAAACCTCCAGAACCCATACGATGGATCTAAATTTTCCATCTCCCATCATCGCAGATAAAAGAGTTCCGGATAAAGAGCGGCTCTTTGGCCTGAACCAGGAGTCTGGCAACACATTCCAGGGCAAGGGTGGAACGAACAGAAGCGCCAGGCTTATAGCCAGAATAAGCGCCAGGGTGATAAAGGTCTATCCAAACGGAAATCTTTTTATTACCGGCAAAAAATATATAAAAATCAACGACGATATCCAGGTGCTGAAAATCTCCGGAATAGTGAGGCCTGTGGATATTGATGCGGACAACTCGGTGGACTCCTCAAAGATTTCCGATATGTATGTTGAGTATAACGGGGAGGGCTTTATGGCCCAGACCCAAAGGCCGGGCTGGCTTGCGAATTTTTTGATGAAAATCTGGCCCTTTTAGATATAATAAAAAAAATATTCAGGACTATGTTTTAAGATGAAAAAGGTTGCCGCGCTTTTTATGTTTTTCATATCGTTGTTTGCCGTAGAGGTTAGGATAGCCGACGAGGTAAATGTGGTGGGAGTCAGAGAAAACTACCTCACAGGTTACGGCATCGTGGTTGGCCTTAACGGCACAGGCGATGGGACGACCACTAAATTTACGCTGCTAAGCATAGCCAATATGCTAAAGAAGATGGGGGTGTTTATAAATCCAAAAGATGTGAAGACAAAAAATTCTGCTGCCGTGGTTGTTACGGCTAAACTTCCTCCGTTTGCCAAAAGCGGTATGGTGGTAGACGTTACGGTGGCCTCCATGGGGGACGCAAAGGATATAGGCAACGGTGTGCTTATAAGAACGCCGCTTTTTGGTCCGGACAAAAAGATCTACGCCTTCGCCCAGGGCCCCGTATCCACAGGCGGCGGGTTTAGCGAGTCAAACAGGGGCGCAAGGGTGCAAAAAAACTTCACCACCACCGGAGTAATTCCAAACGGCGCCATTATAGAAAAGGATCTGCCCTTTGACTTTAAAGAGTTAAACGAGCTTACTTTGACGCTGAAAAATCCCAACTTTCAGCTGGCAAATGCCATTGCAGAGGCAATAAACGCCCATTTTGGCGCAGCAGTAGCAAAAGCCGTGGACTCGGCTACTGTTAAAGTATCTTTTATAGAGGGTGTGGATAGGGTCTCTTTTGTTTCAAAAATTCTCTCTTTGAAGGTTCATACCGTAAATGAGCCCGTAATTACCATCTATGAAAGAACCGGCACGGTAATACTTAGCGGCGATATAAAAATCGATACCCCTGTATATGTTTCGCACGGCAATATCTACGTAATGGTGGAAAAAACCCCCCTAATCTCCCAGCCACCCCCTCTCTCACCGGGAGTGACTGTAAAGAGCGAGCAGGTCAAGACTACTGTAAAAGAGGAGAAGGGCAGAATATTTGGGATAAACTCTCCCTCTTTAAAAGATCTTATCCAGGCACTTAACGATCTTGGCGTATCCCCAAGGGATCTGATAGCCATTATCGAGGCTATAAAACGGGCTGGAAAGATACATGCGAAAATTATAATAATGTAGGTGGGATATGAAAATAGAGACATTTTGGGACATCAACGCCATTTCACAGATCAAAACCGCCAAAGGAGCTGCAAGGGCTTTTGAGGAGGAGTTTATACACCTGTTTTTGAAAGAGGTTAGAAAAGGGTTTAAAAGCCCCCTTTTGGGAGGCTCTTTTACCTCAAAGATCTACTTTGACATGTTCGATATGCAGCTGGCTAAAAGTATAAGCGATTCAGACTCTTTGGGTATAAAAGAGTATATTGAAAAAGCGGTTGAAAGTTACGAGAAAAACTCAAATGGCTAAATCTGTAGCGCTCATAGTAGAGAAGATCAACAGGCACTCAGACGCCATAATCATAGTTTTGATACTGGCGATACTGGGCTCTATGGTGCTGCCGGTGCCGCCCTTTCTACTCGATATTTTGCTGACTACCAGCATAACTTTGTCTTTGATAATGCTTATGATTACCGTCTATATCAACAACCCTCTGGAGATCTCCTCCTTCCCCTCACTGCTGCTTATAGCCACGCTTTTTAGGCTCTCTTTGAACGTTGCCACCACAAGAAGGATTTTGCTCCACGGGCACGAGGGACCCGATGCTGCCGGTAAGCTTATAGAGAGTTTTGGACAGTTCGTGGTGGGTGGAAACTATGTTGTGGGAATAATCGTCTTTATCGTGCTCGTGACAATCAATTTCATCGTCATCACAAAAGGGACCGAGCGTATAAGCGAGGTTGGTGCCAGGTTTACCCTCGATGCCATGCCCGGAAAACAGATGGCGATAGACGCGGATCTAAACGCCGGGCTCATAGATGAGAAGGAAGCCAAAAAAAGGCGGGAGGAGATAGCCAAAGAGGCCGATTTTTACGGTGCGATGGATGGGGCCAGCAAGTTTATAAGAGGAGACGCGGTTGCCGGTATCATCATAACTATCATTAACCTTATAGGCGGTATAGCCATAGGCACGCTCCAGCATGGGATGGATATCTCCACCGCCGCCGCCAATTTCACCCTGCTTACGGTGGGTGATGGGCTGGTAAGCCAGATACCATCTCTTATAACCTCTACCGCGGCTGGGCTTATGGTAACCAGGGCCGTATCGGAATCGAACCTTGGCAAGGAGATATTTTCCCAGCTTACAAGCTATCCAAAAGCTCTGTATATGACGGCATTCGCCCTGTTTGTTATGGCTATAATTCCCGGAATGCCTTTTATTCCCTTTACAACCCTGGCACTTCTTTTGGCTATCGCCGCATATACGATGCAGCTCGATATGAGAAACAAAGAGGCCGAGGCGGCCAACAAGCGGGCAGTGGAAATGATAAAAGAGACACACGAAGATGAGGATGAGGATTTTGTGGCCCAGCCCGAAACTATCGCATTCGAGATTGGTTATGGGCTTATTCCTCTGGTTGACGAGGAGCAAAACGGAGAGCTTATAAAGCGTATAAAATCTTTAAGAAAACAGCTGAGCCGGGAGCTTGGTATCGTAGTTCCACTGATACACATAAAAGACAACCTGGAGCTTAAAAGCGGCGAATACAGAATACTCATAAAAGGCGTCGAGGTTGCCAGAGCGGAAGTCTATCCGGATAGGTATCTGGCTATAGATACGGGGCAGACCAAGGGCAGGATAGAGGGTATAGAGACAAAAGAGCCCACATTTGGACTGAAGGCCTACTGGATAGAGGAGAAGGACAAGGAGAAGGCCAAGATGCTGGGATATACGGTGGTTGATGTTCCAACTGTCATAATCACCCACCTCTCGGAAGTTATAAAGTCCAATTCACACGAGATTTTAGGCCGATCCGAGACAAAAGAGCTGGTGGAGGCTTTGGCAAAAAAATATCCTATAGTCAAAGAGATAGTCCCGGAGCAGGTCTCTTACTCCATACTGCATAGGGTATTGCAAAACCTGTTAAGGGAAAACATCCCTATAAAAGATCTGCTGACTATCATAGAGTCACTCTCTGACAACATAACCAAAACCATCGATACAGATATATTGACGGAGCTGGTAAGAGAGTCGCTCTCAAGGCTCATTACCTCCATATATGCCAAAGACGGCGTGCTGTATGCTATGACGCTTGGAGCCGAGAGCGAGGAGTATCTGTATGAGAAGATCAAAGAGTATGAGGGCAACCTGCCGCCGATAGATCCGGCCAGACTACAAAACTTCATCGTCAAAATCAACTCCAATCTGGAAAAATTCATACTTGAGCAAAGAACGCCTGTGATACTTACTTCACCAAACGTCAGAAGGTATGTAAAAAAGCTTATCGAGCCCTATCTAAACAATGTGGTTGTGCTCTCATATAACGAGATAGAGCCCAAAACAAAACTAAACATAGTAGCCAAGGTAGATTTTTAATGGAAATAGTAAAGTATGAGGGTTACGACCTGGACGAACTTATAAGCCGGGCTAAAAAGGAGTATGGAAAAAACATAAAAATAATCAGCTACGAGATAAACAGCAGCGGTATTTTCCCCTTCAAGCGGAAAAAATACTCTCTTTTCATCCAGGTCCAGGCTCCGCAGGAGGGTTTTTTCGAGCTTTTGGCGAAGGAGGAGAAGAATGAGGAGATAGACAGGTTTTTGGAAAAGATCGAAAACCTGATCGATAAAAAGTTGGCTCCTATAAAAGAGGCCGTGGCAAAGGGGTGTGAAAACAACACCTTTTTAAACGACGCCCCACCAAGCCATATAAAAATGCCCTTTGAGGAAGAGTTCAAGGAGTTTACAGGTGATGCGCTGGATCTTATAAAGCTTCTTTTAAAAAAGGATGTGGATCCAAAGATCGCCAAAATGCTTGTTAAAGAGTCCTGTGGGTTCGATATAGACGCCAACAAGTTCGACCTCAACACCTCCTTTTACAAAGAGGCTTTGATGAACTCTGTTGAGAAAAAGATAAAGTTCAAAGGCCCGTTGAAGATACAAAAGGGAAGTTTCAAGGTGATCTCTTTCGTTGGTCCTACAGGGGTGGGAAAGACTACGAACCTTTTTAAGATAGCTTCGGAGCTGGTGATAAATCAGAAACTGAAAATCGCCGTAATCAGTATAGATACCTTCAAGGTAGGCGCCATACAGCAGGCCAGGTCCTTTTCAAATATCCTGAATATTCCATTTTTCGCTATATCTGATTCCAAAAACCTTAAAAAGACGCTGCAAAACCTTAACGGATACGACGTGGTGCTTATAGATACGGTTGGAAGAAGCCACTACGACTACTGGCGGCTTGGGGAGATGAAGGAGATTTTAGGCAGTGGCAGTGATTTTATGGATGTGGTTTTGGTAATAAGCTGCAACTACAAAAACAGCGAGGCGCTGGAGATAGTAAACAGATATAGAACCTTTTTCCCCATTGACTCCATATTTTTTACCAAAATAGACGAGACATACAAACCGGGAATACTTCTAAACCTTCCCATCAAAAGCGAGCTGCCCCTCTCTTTTATCTCTGTGGGGCAGAAGGTGCCCGAGGATATACGGGTTATGAACCCGGAGCGGGTGGCAAACTACATTTTAGGTGAGCGGGGATGAACGAACAGGCGACCGGACTAAAAAAACTGATGGCCCAAAACAGGGGGCAAAACAGTAAGTTTATCACGATTGCGAGTGGAAAAGGGGGCGTTGGTAAGACAAATTTTGCGGTAAATTTCGCATACGTGCTTGCAAACCAGTTCGATAAAAGGGTTCTTTTGATAGACGCGGATATCGGTATGGCAAACGTCCATCTTTTTTTAAACGCAGATCCCAAAAAGAATATAAAAAACCTCTTTTTTGGCGAGAGGGTGGAGGATGTGATACAAAAAAGTTATGGATTTGACGTATTGCTGGGTTTTTCGGGCATAGACGAGCTTGAGGAGCTTGATGAGGTATCGATCCAGTCTATTATCTTTGATCTTGAGAGGATCTCATCCGGATATGACTATGTATTGATAGATACGGGGGCAGGGGTGGATGAGAAGGTGATAAGTTTTTTAAGGGCCTCTCATAAAGCCTATATCATCACAACCCCCGAACCTACCGCGCTTATGGACGCATATGCCCTTATTCGCTCCATCTACAACCTTTATGGATATGAGAGTTTCAAAGTGGTTGTGAATATGTGTAAAAACAAAGAGGAGGGGAGTGTTACTTTTAATAAACTAAAGATGACGGTGAAGAAATTCCTGGGTATCGATATAGAACTTTTAGGTTATTTACCATATACTAATAACTTAAGAGTTTCAGTAAAAAATAAAGAGTTGATTACGATGAAATACCCAAGGGATGGTTACAGTCAAAATATCCGCAAAATCGGAAGGGCTGAGACGCAGCAAAGCGCGAAGAGAGATGATAAGTTTTGGCACAGACTCTTTGAGTTTATGGGAAAGAGCTGATTATGAAAGTTACCGTGGAGCAGAAACAGGAGATCATACTCAACAATACCGCTTTGGTTAAAAAAGTGGCGAGCAAGATTTTTTTCAAACTGCCAAAGGATTGCGGTATAGAGTTTGACGAACTTGTTAACACGGGAATTATCGGTCTTATAAAGGCCATTGACAAATTCGATGAGGCTAAAGCTCAGTTTTCCACCTACGCCTATATAAAAATCCGAGGGGAGATTTTGGACTATCTGCGCTCCTTGCACGTGGTTCCAAGAAGTATGAGGGAGAAGATAAAAAAAGAGAAAGAGGAGGGAAAGGATATACCCCTTTCAAACCTGGCGATTTTGGTGAGTATGGAGAAGGCCCTTGGTGCTGAGGAGGGTTCGGCAAGGCTTATCGACATAATGGTAAGCGATGAGGCCGGGCCTGAAGAGAGGGCGGTGACGTCGCAGATTCACGAGAAGATTTTTGACGCCCTTGAGCATCTAAGCGAAAAAGAGAGAAGGACTCTTCAGATGTTTTTCTTTGAGGAGAGGGAGCCAAAAGAGATCGCAAGCGCCCTTAACGTCTCCCAGTCAAGGGTATCGCAGATAAAGAGCCAGGCGGTTAACAAACTCAAAAAGCTGTTAAAAGATGTGGAGCCGATATGAACCTCTTTGACGCGATTCTTAAAAACCTTGCCAAAAATGGGGAAAAAACTCCGTTTCAAACCCTAAAAAGCATACAGAAAGAGGATATTGGATTTGACGATTTTTTGGTAAAGGAGCTGAAAAATGAGCTTTTTACCCGGCCTGTAAAAAAAGCGGCGGCCTTTGATACTATATACAGGCCCGCTCCATCGGCTCTGGGAGCCCAGAAGATAGATAGAGAAGTCAAAGAAGATATTTTGACAAAGCACTCTTATGTGGATACGAGGATTTTTGTAAATAGAACCAAAACCTCTCTCCCATCTTTTTTTCCAAATAAGAGTAATATAGAAATCCCAAAAGCTGTGGGGCCAAAAAGAGGTGTAACCCTTTTTCAACAACCTCTCGTTTTTTCAGATCCCAAACCGCAAAAAATGGAGTTTTTGGATAAAGATATTTCCAAAATTCAGCTGCCAAAAGCAGCGGCTGACCCGCAAAGGAAGGCGAATGAAAAGGGTTTTAAAAGGGATGCGTCAAAAAAGGCCAGGGCGCATATTGCAAAAATAGCGGGCAAAATAGAAGGAAATATGGAGCCGGCAAAGGGTGCGGTAAAGAAAAAGAACCGAGGTTTTGTAAAAGAGATCGCACCAACATTATTGGCAGCAAAAAAAGATATTTTACACCCAGCTGTTTATAAAAAGATAGAAAAGAGGCATAAATTATTAATTAAAAAGATTATATTGAATCCGGATAAGAAAAGTATCAAAACCGAAAAAATATATCCTGAAAAGATCTATCCCCATCAGGGCCTGGCTCAGCCAAAGAGAGATTTTTTTGCTCCTTATGATAAAAATATGAGTCAAAGGTTTGAGATGGATAAACAGAAGAAGAGATATAAAACCGCCTCTTTTGATATATCCAACCACCCCTTTCCCAACAGGCAACATATTTTTGAATATATTGACAAACCGGTTTTAAAAACCAATAACATCTCCTACCGGATAGATAGTTATAAAAAAGAGGGCTATACTGAAGGAGCCAATCCAGGTCAAAGATCATACAGACAAGCAGATATATATAAAAAGATCGTCTCAAAAAAGAGTCAAAACGTAAAACTTCCCAGCCAGTCAGGACTCTCTTTTGATACGGAAAATAAAGATATTCTCCAGCCCGCTTTTTCGTTGTATGACAACAAGCCTGCAACAGATATATACAAAACCCCACCAGCCTATGCATACCCGCCTGTGACCAACAGTTCAAAAACCCCTGCAAATAGAGGCAAAATAAGGCCAGTGGGCAGGGATGGGATTTTAAAATCCAAAGAGAAAGCTATAGATTGGGAGATTAAAAAGAGCGATAAAGTAAAAAAAGATCTTTTTGAGCCAAAAAGTGATACCAAAGAGCCCCGTTATCCGGATCTTTTGGCTCAAAAGAGCGATGGCGGTGGTGGGTTTGGCGAAGAGTTTTATACCCACACCCAAAGTGAGGGCCAAACTTCCAAAGAGGCGGGTTATTATACAGATGAGCGTGAAGAGAGGTTTTTTGAAAAGGAGCTCGTCAAAGAGCACAGGTTCGTAACCATCGATATGGATAAAGCTAAGATAAGGCTAAGCGTAATCGATAAAAAGATCCATTTGACATTTACTTTCGTCGACTCTTTTGTAAAAGAGAGTGTAAAAGGTGTGGATGAGATAATGTATCAACATGGTTTCGAGGAGTTTGAGATAGATTTCAAAGATCGGGATAAAAAAGTAACCGTTTCATCAAAGATGAAGAGGAACAGGACTCAAAAGAGCGGCATGATAGATGTCAAAGTTTAAGTTTTTACTGATACTGCTGACCTCGCTTTGGGCCGATACCAACTCCACTCTCGATTTTTCCAATCTGGAATATCTTTACAAAAGCGGGCTTCGAGATTACAAAATCGGCTCATACTACAACGCTTTGGATGAGTTCAGCCATATCGTGAAGTTTCCCCAAAGCCCCTACTATCTGGACTCTTTGAAAATGCTCGCCAAAACCTATCTAAACATCGGTAAAAGGACCGGCGAAAAAAGATATCTTTGGAGCGCCCAGAACTTTTTGAACCTCTATTTGGCAAAGGGGGGTAAAAAGGACAGCGACTACTACTATGTAAAAGGGAAGATCTTCGAGATACTGGGATTTTACGAACGGGCACTCTCAAATTATAAACTGGCTTTGGAGTTTGCAAAAAGCAAGAGGGAGAAACTCGATATCATTATAGGGATACTGCGCTCCAGCGTTTGGCTCAAACGGCTTGATATCGCCACGAAATATATAGTTATTTTAAATATAGAGATGCTCTCCAAAGAGCAGAGGCGGGAGTTCGAGTTTTTAAAGGGGATGTTTTACTTTGTAAAGGGGGAGTATTCAAAAGCCATCAGTTTTTTTCAAAAAAGTTACCGCCATTATGAGAGTTTTTTGATAGACAATCCGGAGTATTACTACATAGTGGCCGAAACCGCATACCGCATAGGCGATATCGATTTTGCCAGAAAGCTTTTTAGAAGGATCATCAACTATGTCAAACATAAAGAGGTGATGCAAAAAGCCCTGCTAAGGCTGGGGGATATAAAATTTTTGGAGGGTGATTACAAAGGGAGCGCAAGCTACTATTACAGGCTTATAAGAAGCTTTCCCAAAAGCCGGTATGCCGATATAGCCAAACTAAAGCTCCTTTTTTTGATAAAAAAAGATAAAGAGATAGCCCACTACATAAAAAAATATCTGCCAAAGGCCGATTTTTTGAATGAGCCGGAGAAATTTGTGCTGCAGACGCTTGTAAAAAACAGGAACAGTTATGTAGGGTATTTCGCTTTGGCGAATTTTGGAATGACCGTTTTCGAGCTTGAGAGCGACAAACTTTTTAAAAGGCTTGGGTGGGAACTCTCGTTAGTCTCCCCAAACCGGCTCAAATACGAACATATAGAGTATTTCAAAAGGCTTTGGTCCGACTATATCTTAAATGAGAAAGATCCCGAACATATCTGTAACCTCTACTTTTCAAACAGAGAGTTTTTTTTGAAGGTCTTTGGCAAAGAGGTTTTAAAAAAGGTGGCCCGGGATATAAAAAGATGCAAAGGAGAAAAAGAGTATATCCGGTTTTTGGATACACTTGCCAAAAAGTTCCATGAGGAGAGTTTATACTACGACCTTTTTGAGGAGCTTATAAAAGTGGGGGATTACAAAACCGCTTTTGAAAAACTGGAGAAAATTGGAAAACGGGACTGCCGCTATCTAAAATACAGGCTAAGGCTTTGTTACCTTATGGACAAAGAGTGCAAAGAGGATCTTGAGCGTTTTTTAAAAAGATGCAAGGAGGAGGGATTTTACAAAGATATGTTTCTATCCATCAAGGAACGAAAAAGCCGAATCTCTTTTTTGTTGCGTTACAAGGATGAGTTCGAGAGGCTATACTCCAAAGATCCGGCTGTAAGGAAGTTTGTAAAACAGAGCGTTGACGAGCTGCTGCAAAAGGAGCGTTACGAAGATATTATAAAAATGCTGCGCTCTTTGAGAGAGCTGATAGACAAAGATTGCTATTTGAGTTCCATATTAGCTCTATCTTATATTAGGAGTGGTAAAATAGAATATGGTGAAAAGATTCTAAACGAGATAAAAAATTGTGATAATATATGGTATAAGATTGCCAAAAGCGCGGCCGAATCGGAAAGGCTGAAAGAAGAGGTGGAAAATGTGGGAAAAGATCGATGATTTAAGTTTTGCTGCCTCATACCATCTAAAAAGATCTGAGGTTATACAAAGCAATATCGCAAATGCCGATACCCCCGGATACAGAGCGAAAGAACTGCTGTTTGAAAAAGAGCTGCAAAAGGGGCTCGAGCTAAAAAAGAGCGATCCGAGGCATATGGATCCGGATAGGAAAAAGAGCGGTTTTAAAGAGATCGAACTTAAAAACATACGCGGATATGACGACAACAGGGTGGATATTCAAGAAGAGCTTGCAAAGCTTGCGGAAAGCTCCGTTATGTATAAAGCTTTGGGAGAGAATCTAAAAAAAGAGTTCGCCAAACTTAAACTGGTAATAAGCGGGAGGTAGAGATGATTTTCAAAGGGCTTGAGGTATCACAAACCGGGCTTAGCGTCCAAAAATACAGAATGGATATAATTTCGAGCAACCTGGCAAACGCCTCCAGCGTAAATGACATAAACGGGGAGCCTTATAGAAGAAAGATCCCGGTTTTTGAGGAGGTTCTGGATAAGGAACAGGGTATAACCCTCTCAAAAGTGGTTATAAAAGAGGTTATAGAAGATAAAACGCCTTACAAGCTGAAATTTGATCCATCCAATCCGTTGGCGGATGAGAAAGGCTATGTCAAAATGCCCAATGTGGATCCGATGAGGGAGATGGTGGATATGATTTCTGCTATGAGAACCTATGAGGCCAATTTGACCGCTTTTAATACACATAAAGATATGCTTTTAAAAAGCATCGACATTATAAAAGTTTAAGGAACCGTTATGAAAATAGAAAATTTGGCGACAAACCTGCCTGCTTTGGAATCCATATCGAAGGCCGGCGATAAGAGCGGCAGGTTCGGCGAGCTTTTGACAGAGTTTATAGCCGGAGTAAACCAGGATCTATCAAAGGCCAAAGAGGCTCAAATGTCCCTTGTGGATGCGAAACCAGCAGATTTTGTCCAGCTTATGGCTACCATAGAAAAGGCCGACATATCGCTGCGTTTTGCAACCGAGATCAGAAACAAAGCCCTTGAGGCCTATCAAGAGGTTATGAGAATGCAGGTTTGAGGATAGCCGGTGGCCTTTGATTTAAACGCTCTTTTGGAGGGCATAAAGGGAAAGCTGACTGACAAAAACAGCGTTAGAAATATTTTTTTGGCCCTGGCCCTGTTCGCTATTATCCTTCTGCTGGGAGCAATATTTTTTAAAGATATTTCCTCACAAAGATACGGCGTTTTATATACCAATCTGAGTCCAGATGACGCTGGAAAGATACTTGGCGTTTTGCAGCAGGAGAAGATTCCTTATAAAATTGAAGGAGACGGGACTATCATACTGGTCCCAAAGGACAAAATCTACGATATCAGGCTCAAGCTTGCCGCAAAGGGCCTTCCCTCTTCCCAAAACGTGGGCTTCGAGATCTTTAACGAACCCAAAATGGGAGCCACCCATTTTCAGGAAAACATCAACTATATAAGAGCTATTGAGGGCGAGCTGGCAAGAACCATAAAAAAAATTGATGCCATTAAAGATGCCAAAGTAAACATCGCCCTGCCCCAGGACTCCATTTTCGCAAGGGAAGAGGAGGAGGCAAAAGCATCCGTAATAGTCTCTTTGTGGCCTGGAAAGGATCTGACAAAAGAGCAGGTCAAAGCTATCGTATTTTTAGTCTCCCACGCCGTTCCCAAGCTTAAGCCCCAAAATGTCACCGTGGTTGACAACAGGGGCAGGGTTTTATCAGATATGCTCCAAGAGGATGAGGAGGATGTAAAAGATATAGTAGATATAAAAAGAAAACTCAAAAAAGAGATAGAAAAGAGCATCGAATCGATGCTTGCCCGCGCACTTGGGCCCCAAAGCGTAGTGGTTAGGGCGAGCGTGGATGTGGAGAGCGCAAATATCAACAAAAAAGACGAGCTTGTTAATCCGGATATGGTGGCTGTGGTTAGCGAGCGTAAAATCCAGGACAAAGAGCGGGGGTTTCTCAAAAAACCGCTCGGTGCGCCCGGCACCCCCACAAACGTGCCTGCCACCATCAATACGCAAAACGACAACCTTTTAAAAGAAAAAAGCAAAAAAGACGTTACCACCAATTACGATGTGTCAAAATCCTATATAGTAACCAAACAGAACGTTTTCAAGGTAAAAAGACTAAGTGTGGGGGTATTGATCGACGGCAAATATGTCAAGGTTAAAGAGAACAATCAGACCAAAGTAAAATTCGTGCCAAGAAGCGAGGCTGAGTTGAGAGCTTACGAACAGCTCATAAAAAGCGCCGTGGGGTTTGACGAGAAGAGAGGAGACAAAGTAACTGTCATAAGCGTTCCTTTCGAAAATCAGTCATCTATGGATGCGGGCCAAAGCGGGGCTGGGGAAGTGGTGCCAAACAGATATATGCTGTATGCGGCTATCGCCTTTTTCGCCCTTTTGTTGATCTTTTTACTACTTTTTATCTATTTTAGATCCAGAAAAATTAAACAAGAGGAGTTAAAGAGGCTGCAGGAGCTTGAACTTAGCCAGAACCTGGAGCAGATACAGGAGGCTGCGAAGGGTTTGCATGCCAAAGAAGCGGAGGAGTTCTCCATAGAAAAAGAGCCCGCATATCAAAAGATTATCGAGATGGTGGATGAAAATCCGGATATTGTTGCTCAGATGATTAGCAAATGGATAAAAGAAGAGGGCAAATGAGACTGGATCTTGAGGATTTCTCGACATTTAGCGAGGTTAATCAGAAAAAAGAGGAGATAAAAAACGGCGCCCAGGCCGATGAGGTTACAAAAGAGCTGGAGAGGTTTTACGAAAACAAGATCAGCGAGCTTGAGAAGGAGTATAAAGAGCTTTTGGCAAAGGTGTCGAAAGAGAGTTACGAGCAGGGCTTTCAAGACGCCAGCGCAAAATATGAGGTGAAGTTAAAGGATGAGTTAAAAAGGGCAAAAGAGGAGTTCGAGGAGCAAAAGAGCAAAGAGCTGGCGGAGCTAAAAGGTGCTATGCTAAACATAGAAGATGAATTAAAAAGCGGCTATAAGGAGTTTATAGGAAAATTTACCGATATTGTCACGGACAGTATCAGTGAGATTTTGGAGTTTCTATATATCGATGACTCAAATGGCAAAAAAGTGCAAAAAGCCATAGAGAAACTATTGGAGGATTTTAGCAATTTCCTTCCTTTAACGCTCCAGGTGGCGCCAAATATGGCCGAAGATGTAAAGAAGAAGTTCTCCACAGTAGTGGTTAAAAAAAACAAAGAGCTTAAAAATAACGAGTTTATCATAGAGTTTCACGATTTTAAGATAGAGAACAGGATTAAAGAGAAATTGGGCGTTGTAAAAGATGAAATTAAAAGAGAGACTAAAAAACTTACCTAGATTTATCGTAAAAGGCAGGATCTCCAGTGTCAGCGGCCCTATTATAGAGGCCTATTTGCCAAATGTATCCATTGGTGACAGCTGTTATATGGAAAACGGCCTTGAGGCGGAGGTGGTTGGGTTTAAAGACGGCAAAACCCTTTTGATGTCGTTTGACGATACGAAGGGCATAAAGGTGGGAAGCTTTATAGAAGCCTCTTTGGAGCCTGTCAATATCGGCGTGGGCGAGGATCTTTTGGGAACGGTGATAGATCCTTTTGGAAATCCTTTAAACAAGCCTTTTGTCAGGTACGAGAATAAATACTATCTTAAAAACGAGCCGTTAAATCCGCTGTTAAGAGCCAGGATTACCGAGCCTCTTGATACGGGAATACGGGCCATAAACGGCCTTTTAACCATTGGCAAGGGCCAGAGGATGGGAATTTTTGCCAGTGCCGGGGTTGGTAAAAGCACGCTGCTTGGAATGGTATCAAGATATACCCAGGTTGATGTTAACGTAATCGCCCTGATAGGGGAGAGGGGCAGGGAGGTTAGGGAGTTCATAGAGGATAACCTTACGCAAGAGACTTTAAAAAAGTCTGTGGTTATAGCAGCCACCTCGGATCAGACTCCGCTGGCTAAGGTAAGAGCGGTTTACGTGGCTATAGCCATCGCCAATTTTTTCTCCAACAGGGGCAAAGATGTGCTCTTTTTGGTGGATTCTCTAACAAGGCTTGCCATGGCCCAGCGTGAAATTGGTCTTGCCATCGGCGAGCCTCCCACCTCAAAAGGTTATACGCCTTCCGTCTTTTCTCTGCTTCCAAAGATCATAGAACAAGCCGGTGCTTTTGACAACAAAGGCTCGATAACGGGAATATACACCGTTTTGGTGGAAGGGGAGGATATATCCTCCGATCCGGTTGCCGATGCGGCCGTGGGTTTTTTGGACGGGCATATTGTTTTATCGAAAGAGTATGCGCAAAAAAGGATTTTCCCCTCCATAGATCCGTTAAAAAGTATCAGCCGTCTGACGCCGCAGCTTGTGGATGAGGAGATCCTGGAGTTGCAGACGAAGTTCATAAATATATTAGCCACATACAAAGAGGCCGAGGATATGATAAAGATGGGGCTGTATAAACCCGGAAGCTCAAAAGATATAGACAGGGCCATAAAGTATCAAAAAGAGATAGAAGACTATATAAAACAGGGTATTGACGAGAGGGTGGGGCTCCAAAGAAGCTTTGAAAAGCTTAGGGAACTGATAAACAAGATTGAAAAGGACTGAAAAAATTGAGATAAAGTCAAATTTAATTTTTTTTGGGTTAAAATAGTGTTACTTGCTTTAAAAGGACTGTCATGGGGATCGAATCGGTTGGTGCCGTCGAGGGGTTTGGAGGTAAGAAAATAGAGCTTTACGAGGCTAATTTTGACAACTCCAAAATGGATCAGGAGGGATTTTTGGAAGTCCTTCTGACAAGTTTTAAATATCAAGATCCTTTTGAGACGCAGGATATCTCGAAATTTATCGACAATACCGTGAAACTGCGGGAACTGGAGATAATGAACAACTTTGAAAAGAGTGTGGCCGCCTTAAACAGCGGCGATGCTCTGTTTCTATCCTCCACGAACATGATAGGGCAGGATGTTTTATATAAAGGCGATATGCTCTACGTTGAAGATGGAAAAGGATATGTGGAGTTTGTTCCACGAAAAAATGCGGATTCGGCAGAGCTTTTCATATATGACGAGTCAGGAAACGTGATCGCCAAAAAGAGCTTTACCGGATTGAAAGCGGGCGAGAAGCAGGTGTTTGAGATAGAGGATGAAAATATAGAGGAGGGCTTTTACAAAGTAACTCTAATCAGCGACAGCGATCCGGATTTGAAGGCTGATATATATTCAAAGGCAAAGGTGAGCGCTATAGAGAAAGATGGCTACGAACTCTCGGTGGTTATAGGCGGGGAGAGATTTAAAATAAACGACATAGTTAAGATTGGAGGATAGAGATGATACAGTCATTTTATACTGGAAATACGGGTCTTGGTGCAAACAAACAGTGGTTATCCGTAATATCGGACAATATAGCCAACGTCAATACGACTGGTTATAAGCAGGAGGTGGTAAACTTCAAGGACCTGGTATCAAGTTCTCTTACAACCTACTCCTCCGGAGGAACCCCGATAAACAAAGAGATAGGCGGCGGCGCCTTCGTAGGCAGCACTTCCAAGGATTTTTCACAGGGCTCTTTCAAAAACTCAAACTCCCCCCTGAACCTGGCTTTGGACGGGGAGGGTTTTTTTATCGTTAAAAACCCGAGCGCCAATGTCTCCTACTATACAAGAGACGGCAGTTTCAGGCTCGATGCAAATGGCGATGTGATAAATCAGTCCGGATACAAAATCCAGGGTTGGATGCTGGATGAAAACGGCAATATGGCGGGAGCTTTGGGAAGCGTTAAAATCCCCAACGCCATAGATCCAAAAGCCACCTCAAAAATAATATATGAAGATCCCACGAATCTTGACGCGTCCGCCCAGATCTCTTATGATGCGGATGGAAACCTGAAGGTTTTTGACGCCAGTGATTCAGATACATACAACTATGTAAATACCATTACCACTTATGACTCTTTGGGAACCTCCCATACCGTCAAACAGTATTTTAAAAAGATTGGAACAAATACCTGGGAGATGTATACGCTAATAGACGACAGAGCGGTAACGTTTGATGACGGAGGAACGAAATATTCGGCAGTAGAGATAACTTTCCAGGGAAACGGCTATATAAAGAGCGCCAAATACGCCAACGCCTTGAACGAAACAACGGGCGAGGCCCAGTCCGGACAGGAATACGCCTTGGCCAACAGTCCGGTTTTGGCAGGTTCGATAAAGATAGACGACACAAACGGCAACAGATACAACGATGATGGAAACGGGAATCTTTTAAATGTAAAAACCGGAGAGAAGATCGGTAACATAGACTACTCAACGGGTGAGGTAAAACTGGTCTCAGCGATGGATCTTACATACTCATATAAAAATTTTACCGATAGTGACGGAACTGATATAACGGATTTGAAAAATATCTCAACCGATATGATCAACTACTCTGACGAATACAGTATGTTTTTAAACAACGGAGCAAACAGCGCCTCTTTCAATCTAAACATAGAAAAATTCACTCAGCTTGACAGCGACTTTATCTTCTACGCTCAGCAAGACGGCAGCGGAAAAGGGGATTTGATGACGCTTTCCGTCTCCGAGGACGGTGTAATCAGCGGCTCTTACACTAACGGTCAGGTAAAAAACATTGCAAGACTGGCCGTAGCCACTTTTAAGGATAAAGAGATTCTGGTAAGAAAAGGGGATAACCTCTATCTGCCTTCCCAGCAGACTTTTACGCCTATTATCGTGCCAGGAGGCGTTATAAGTAAAGTAAGAAGCGGGATGTTGGAGCTTAGCAACGTGGATATATCCCAGGAGTTTATAAACCTTATTACGGCACAAAGGGCGTATCAGGCCAATGCGAAAACCATAACCACTTCCGATCAGGTGCTTCAAACCACAATGGATATTAAAAGGTAATTAATGGCGCAAGAGGAAAAAGAGCAGCAAGCAGAAGCCAAAGGCGGCAAAAAAAAACTAATCATAATTTTCGCTCTGCTGCTGCTTTTAATAGGCGGCGGGGCGGCGGCCGCTTATAAATTTCTCGTTCTGGATAAGAATCCCGACCAGCAGGAGAAGGAGAAGAAAGCGGAAAAGATAGTTGAGGATATAAAAAACATAGAGGATCTGGGCGTCCAGTTTGACGTTGGAACCTTTATCGTAAACCTCCAGGACAGGGATGCGGACAGATATCTTAAAGTGACAATTGTGCTTGACGTTCAGGATGAGAATGTGAAAATGGAGTTGGAAAAGAGGCTGCCTCAGGTAAAAGATGCGATAACCACGCTTCTTTTTACAAAAACCTCGGAGGATTTAAGAACGCCAGAGGGTATAGAGGAGCTTAAAGAGGAGATCTTAAAAAGGGTTAACGCCATATTACCCATTGGCGGCGTAAAAAACGTCTATTTTACAGATTTTGTCATACAGACGGCCTGATATGAAAAATCCCGTTGATCCAAAGCTGGAATTTTTAGAAGATATCTCACTGAACGTCAACGTCAATCTGGGTTCGGTAAACAAACTTTTAATAGAGATTCTCTCATTGAAAGAGGGCGATATAATAGAGCTTGATAAAAACGTGGAAGAGTATATCGACATTAAACTCAACGGCAAAAAATTTGCAATAGGCGAGATAGTTGTAGCCAATGAGAAGTTTGGAGTAAGGATAGTCGATCTTGCCTGAGAGTTACGAGTATATAAAATTTTTGGCCTCTTTTTTTATCGTAATCATCTTTATCTACGCAATTTACTATTATATTGCCAACTTTACCTCGTTAAAAATCCAAAAAGGAGGGGAGATAGAGATAAAAGAGAGAAAGATTTTAGGCAAAAACAGATTTTTGTATATTGTAAAGATCAAAGATAAAAACTATCTCATCTCCTCTGACGAGTCTGGAATGAGAGTGTTGGACAGGTGGAAAGAGAGTTGAGGTTTTTAACTTTATTTACCCTTTTGGCCCTTTACTCATACGCGCAGAACTCTCCAGTGGATGCTGCTTTGGAGCAGCTTAAAAATCTGGATGTCTCATTGAAGATCCTCTTTTTATTTACTATTTTATCGTTAGCTCCCGCCATTTTGATTACTATGACATCTTTTGTAAGAATCGTAATAGTACTGTCGCTGCTTAGACAGGCTCTGGGTATTCCCCAGGCGCCTCCAAATCAGGTTATAGTGGCTCTGGCTCTTTTTTTGACTTTTTTTATTATGAAACCTGTATATATGGAGATAGAAAAAAGAGCGATAGAGCCATATATGCAAAAAAAGCTGGACGATATGCAGTTTTTGCAAGAGGCCGTAAAACCATTAAAGAAATTTATGGTAAACAATACCCAGAAAAAAGATCTTAAACTCTTTTTGGATATTTCAAAAGAGAGTCCCAAAAGTTATGAGGATATATCGCTTGTAACGCTGCTGCCGGCATTTTTGGTAAGTGAGATAAAAGTGGCCTTTGAGGTCGCCTTTGTGGTTTTTTTACCCTTTTTGGTCATAGATATGCTGGTTGCAAGCATTCTAATGTCGATGGGTATGATGATGATTCCGCCCATGATGATATCGCTGCCGTTTAAACTTATTCTTTTTATTCTATCTGACGGCTGGGAGCTGTTGATAAAAGCTTTGATAAAGAGTTACCAATGAGTCTGGATCAGGCGATCACCCTTGTGGAACAGATGTTGAAAACCGCTTTGATAGTAGGAGCACCGGTATTGGCAACAGCCTTTTTCGTGGGCCTTTTGGTAAGTATTTTCCAGGCGGCCACTCAGATTCACGAGATGACTTTAACCTTTATTCCCAAAATCGTCGCCACCGTTGTGGCCCTGATAATATTTGGTTCCTGGATGTTCGTGGTTTTGACGGACTATTTTAAAACCGTCTTTTTAAATATAAACCAGATTATAAAATGAATCCAATCATAACGGTTGCCGACGCCGTAGCCCTCTCTTTGGTCTTTAGCAGGCTGATAGCTCTTTTTATGGCCTTTCCGGTTTTCAACAGTGCGTTGGTCCCTGGTAATGTAAAAGTTTTGCTTGTTATATCCCTGGCCTTTTTTATAATGGGGCTTGGGGGAATTGAGGTGGATTTGAGCCGGTTTTCCTGGAGACTGTATCTTTTTTTGATATTGAAAGAGGCGCTTATAGGATTTTCTTTGGGACTGCTGGCAAAGATATTTCTGGCCGCTTTTAGCTATGCGGCGGAGATTATCAGCTATTTTATGGGATTGACGATAGTAAATATATTCGATCCCACATACGGCCAGATCTCTATATTAAGCAAACTTTTCATATTTCTTTTCTATCTGTTGTTTTTTATAAGTGACGCATATGCTTATATGTTTTCCTCGATTCTGGTAAGCTTCAAACAGATCCCGCTATTCTCTTTAACTTTTGACAATGGAGTTTTTAGATATATTATAGAGCTTAGTTCCCAGATCTTTGTGCTCGGTTTCAAGCTGGCTTTTCCATTTGCTTTGATTCTGTTTATAATAAACGTGGCTTTGGCGCTGGTAAACAGGCTCATACCCCAGATAAACGTGTTTATCGTAGGGCTTCCTCTACAGATTTTCGTAGGATTGGCCGCTTTGGCTTTTGGAGCAAGCGTCATCGTCTATTCGGGGCTCTCTTTTTTGCAGCTTTTAGGCGAAGATTACATCTACCTTATAAAAAATATAGGATAAGCTATGGCGAAAGATCCCAGCAAAACCGAAAAGGCCACCCCCAAAAGGCGAAAAAAGGCCAGGGAGGAGGGGCAGGTAGCAAAAAGCCAGGATATTCCCATAAGCGCCTCTTTGCTGGCGATTAGTATTATGCTAATTTTTTATATTCCTTACGCTTTTAGGAGGCTGTATGAGATTTTTGTATACTTTTTTTCAGATCCTCTATATCTTATGCCCCAAAACAGTCCAGGTGTTGTATATCTGGTGGTAAAGAGTCTCGCTTTTTTGCTTCTGCCTATCTTTACTCTTCTGCTTTTAGTGGGGCTGATGTCGAACATAGCCCAGGTGGGTTTTATGTTCTCCTTTAAAGCATTAAAGCCAAAACTTGAGAAGATAAATCCCATATCCGGACTGTTGAGGCTTTTTTCACTGAAAACCCTGTTTGAGCTTTTTAAAAACCTCCTGAAACTTCTGGTGGCGGTTATAGTATCTTATTTTCTTGTGTCATATCTGTTGGATGATGTTTTCAGATTTGCAAACACCCCTGTTTATGAGAGCTTTTACCATCTTGTAAAATACCTGCTTATTATGGTTTTCTCTTTCGCCCTTCTTTCCATACCCATAGGTATAATCGACTATTTTTTTAGAAGATATGAGTATGAGGAGAATATAAAGATGAGTAAGCAGGAGATCAAGGAGGAGCAAAAGCAGTATGAAGGAAACCCTCAGATAAAGTCGGCCATCAGAAAAAAGATGAGACAGATGAGCCTAACAAGGATGATGGCAGAGGTTGCAAAAGCCGATGTGGTTATAACCAACCCCGAGCATTATGCAGTGGCGTTAAAATATGACAAAGGGGGTATGAGAGCGCCAAAAGTCGTCGCCAAAGGTGTTGACAAAGTGGCGCTTAGGATAAAAGATGAGGCCTTGAAACACCATATACCAATAGAGCAAAATCCACCTTTGGCAAGGGCGCTTTACAGTTCCTGCGAGATTGGCGACTATGTGCCGCAGGAGCTTTATGAGGCGATAGCCAAAATCTTTGCGAAAATTTATAGACAAAAAGGGGGATTTAAGTAAAAAGATCCGGATGAGATTTTTTTATTCCTTCTATTATATTTACCACATCCTCATAACTCATCTCATATCCGCCCCCGCCTGAGATTTTCTCGAACCTCTCAAGATATAGCTCTACGGCTCTTGGCATCTTTTCTTCACCGACTCCCGCAAAGTGCAAAGCGGCTCCCAGCATATCGGCAAGCTGCATCGCAAGTTCTTCTATCTCTATCATAGCTTTTTTAAGTTCGTCATTCACTCTTTTTCCTTTAAAAGACGCTCTATAAAGGATTTTAACTCCTCATATCTGAAAAACTCTTTAAAATCCTTTATCTTTCCCCCGCTGGCATTGGGGTGGCCGCCTCCGCCCGCTATGGCCTCCGCCATTTTGGAGACATCCATCTTATTGTCGGCTCTTAGGCTAAATGTCCCTCTGCTGTTTACGTTCATAAAAAAGTGGTAATCCGGATGGGCTTTTAAAAATGCGTTTCCGATAATGGAGCTGTTTTGGATTCCGTAAGTGAGTATCCCTTTATATTCTTCAAAAAAAACGGTCATTTTGTCTTTTTTTCTTGTCAGCAGTTTTAATATATGCTCTGTTACAAGATTGTCAAGGGTATCTCTTTTTTCATTGATGAAAAAGCTCTTTTTTATTTTCCACAGTTCATCGTCGAAAGCTATATGATCCGATCCGTTTTTTAAAAAATCCAAAGAGCGCTCAAGTATATGGTGTTTGTATGAGATGTTCTCTTTTAAAAAAGTTATCCTGTTTATCTCCTTGGCCTCGTCGACGCCCCTCATCAAAACTTTTCCAAACTCAAACAACTCATCGTCGCTAAGCCATATATCCACGGCGTTGACGGCGTTGACGAGTTTTTCCAGATGAGCGGTTTTTTCGTTTTTAAAAAAGTTGTATGTAATCAAGGAGGCGGACTTGGTGGAGTCCAGGTGATACCAGTCAAATTTCATGGATGTATCCAATCCGGATAGATGGTGATCCAGCAGCTGAAGCTTTACATCGCTTAGCCCCTTTATCCTCTCGTCCAGATATTGGGCCTCTTGAGGCGTCAAATTCAAATCTGTTATAAGAAAGTAGCTTTTATCGCCTCTTTCTTCGATGAGATCAAGTATCTCGTCTATACGGACCAATACCTCTTCGCCGTAATTGGCGTTTACGAAATATCCCTCATCAAAAAGCTGTTTAGTCACATACTGGCATGTATAGCCGTCAAGATCCGTATGAGATAGGTGGTAAAAATTCATTCCATTATATCCTTTAGTGTCAATTCTTCCAAATAGCTGTCTACCTTTGTCTGAAGCCTGTTTAAAAAGGGCCACAGAGTGCAAAAATCCCCCTGATTGGAAGGGCAGGCGCCCTGGTCCGTGGAGCAGTCGAATATTGAAACGCTTCTGCCCTCAGCCGCATGTGCTATCTCTTTTATGGATATCTGCTCTGCGGGCAGGGCAAGCTTGAACCCTCCGGCAGCCCCTTTGTATGATATGAGTATTCCCTTTTTGGCGAGCGACTGCAGGATTTTCGCAAGGAAACTTCTTGAGATATTGAGTCTTTTAGAAAGATATTCTGTTCCCAGAGGTTTCTCCTCTTTTGCTATTATTATGAGTGAAAGAAGAGCGTATTCCGTGGCCCTTGTAAACAGCATATAATTTCCCTTTACTAAATTTGTTTTAAATTATACTAAATTTCTCCTAATTACACCTTTTGTAAAAAATTAATTTTTTGGCTATAATTGCCCTTCACAAAATTTAGACCAATCAGGAGGCTAACATGGCTTTGGATTCGGCGAAAAAGAAAGAGATTATCTCAAAATTCGCGCAATCGGAAAACGACACAGGTTCACCTGCGGTACAAATAGCACTTTTAAGTGAGAGAATCAGTTATCTGACAGACCATTTGAAAGAGCATAAAAAAGACCACTCTTCAAGACTTGGGCTGCTAAAACTGGTAGGACAGAGAAAGAGACTTTTAAACTACCTGAAGAAAAAAGATTACGACAAATACTCTCAGGTAATAAAAGAGCTTGGAATAAGAGGCTAAACCCTCTTTTCCTCCCAGCTTCTAACCTACCTCAAAACCAAAAACCTTTAAACTTAAAATCCCTCCCTCTTATCCGGATAGAAAATCTTGCTTTAAAATTTTTGATGGATCTTTTTCTGTCAATCATATTAATATTCTCTGTTAAATAAACTTGACACGCTAAGGCTCAATTAAGTATAATACATATAGCAAAAAAAGGATCAGAGTGCTAAAAATGGATAAAAAAAGTTACATTTTGGAAAAACTCGTTGAAGAGTATATTAAAGTCCCAGAACCCGTCAGCTCAAAACAGCTGCAAAAGAGCCTTGATCTGTCGCTCTCAAGCGCTACTATCAGATACTATTTCCAAAAGCTCTCCCAAAACGGGGCCATAACCCAGCCACATATAAGCAGCGGCCGGGTTCCAACGGTACAGACGCTTAAGGATTTTTGGAAAAAAAGACTTGAAGACACCGATATGAGTTCGGATGAAAATATATTGAAAAAACTGGAACATATCTCGCAAAAAGAGCATATATTCTGTGAGGTTACAGAGTATAAAAGGCTCTTTTTAAACGGAGTTCACAACTACGACAACAGGTTTTTGATCTGTGACTTTGAGAATGAGGATTTTATCCTCCCATACAATAAAAACTTGGAGCGCTTTTTTAGTAACCAAATAGGCCAGGAGGGGTTGAAGCTCTCCCAGATATGTAACGATATAGGGCTTATCAACATTTCAAAAAGTTTAAAAAGATTTCTAACGCGAAATTTCAGCCATTTTATGCTAAAAGAGGTTATAGAGATCGCAAACGAGGATATGGAGTGGGCCAACAGATTTCTGCCCTCTTTGTTGGATGGCACTTTTATGTATAATACTAAAAAGGGGCTGAAGTTTTACAACAGCATTTTGACCTTTAAATTTTCGGTAAACCAGAAAAACAGCTGCAGCGAGGTTTTACTCGTAGGCAGGGTTTACAGAAACTACCTAAAACTTATAAATCAACTAAAAGGAGAGTAAGATGGCAAAAAAAGAGAGAAAGAACCAGCCTGCTGAGGTTAAAGAGACCAAACAGCAAGAGGAGAAAGAAAGAGGCGAAGCAGTGGACTGTGAGGAGCTTGAGAAGAAGCTAAAGGAGTGTGAGGAAGAGGTTTTGAGGCTTCACGCCGATTTTGAAAATACGAAAAAGAGACTTGAGAAGGATAAGATCAGGGCGATAGAGTATGCTTTGGAGAAGTTCGCTCAGGATCTGCTACCTGTTCTTGACAGTCTTGATATGGCGCTTGCGACGCTAAATAAAAAGAACATGAAAGCGGAAGAGGCCATAGAGCAGCTTAAAAAGGGTATCGAGCTTACTATAGAGCAGTTTATAAAAGTGCTTAACAAGTATGGTATCGAAGTAATCGAGATTGAAGAGGGCGGAGAGTTCAATCCGCATCTGCACGAGGCTATATTGCAGGTGGAAGACGCTGAGAAAAAAGCCGGAGAGATAGTCCAGGTTATCCAAAAGGGCTATGTATACAAAGGCAGGGTGTTGCGTCCGGCAAAAGTGAGCGTAGCGAAGTAGAGTTACAAAAGTAGCAGAAAAGTTTAGCTGCTTTAACTATAATTTAAAAAATTTAATTAAAAGGAGATAGAGATGGGAAAAGTATTAGGAATCGACCTTGGAACGACCAACTCCTGTATGGCTACATACGAGGGGAACGAGGCGAAAGTCATTCCAAACAGAGAGGGTAAAAACACCACTCCATCGGTAGTGGCTTTTACCGATAAAGGAGAGGTTTTGGTAGGGGATCCCGCCAAAAGGCAGATGATAACAAACCCCACCAGAACCATATACTCCGTAAAAAGAATTATGGGCTTGATGTGTAACGAGCCAAAAGCCGAGGAGGCGAAAAAGAGGCTTCCATACAAAATAGTTGACAGAAACGGCGCATGTGCTGTGGAGGTTGACGGAAAAGTCTATACGCCTCAAGAGATCAGTGCCAAGATTTTGATGAAACTCAAAGAGGATGCGGAAGCATATCTTGGCGAAGAGGTAAACGAGGCGGTAATCACCGTTCCGGCATACTTCAACGATGCGCAAAGAAAGGCTACCAAAGAGGCCGGAACCATTGCCGGGCTAAATGTTTTAAGAATTATCAACGAGCCGACAGCCGCCGCTCTTGCATACGGACTTGACAAGAAAAACGCCGAAAAAATCGTCGTTTACGATCTTGGGGGCGGAACGTTCGACGTAACCATTCTTGAAACCGGTGACAATGTGGTTGAGGTTTTGGCAACCGGCGGTGACGCATTTTTGGGTGGAGACGACTTTGACAACAGAATCATCGACTGGCTTGTAGAGGAGTTTAAAAAAGAGACCGGTATAGATTTGAAAAAAGACATTATGGCTCTTCAAAGACTCAAAGAAGCGGCCGAAAACGCCAAAAAAGAGCTCTCAACCGCTATGGAGACTGAGATTAACCTGCCGTTTATCACAGCGGATGAGACAGGACCCAAGCACCTTGTCAAAAAGCTTACAAGAGCCAAATTTGAAAGCCTAATCGAAGATTTGGTGGATAAAACCATCAAAATAGCGGCTGACGTGCTTAAAGACTCCGGACTTAGCAAAAAAGATATAAATGAAGTTGTATTGGTAGGCGGTTCGACCAGGATTCCACTGGTTCAAAGAAAGGTAAAAGAGTTCTTTGAAAAAGAGCCTAACAAAACGGTCAATCCGGATGAAGTTGTTGCCGTTGGTGCAGCTATTCAGGGAGCTGTATTGAAGGGTGACGTCAAAGATGTATTGCTGCTTGACGTAACACCTCTTAGCCTTGGAATCGAGACGCTTGGTGGCGTTATGACAAAAGTTATAGAAAGAGGTACCACCATACCTGTGAAAAAGACACAGATTTTCAGCACTGCTGAAGATAACCAGCCCGCTGTTACGGTTCACGTATTGCAGGGTGAGAGGGAGTTGGCAAAAGACAACAAATCCCTCGGGCAGTTCACGCTTGAAGGAATTCCGCCTGCACCAAGAGGCGTTCCACAAATCGAGGTATCTTTTGACATAGATGCCAACGGTATCTTGACCGTAAGTGCCAAGGACAAGGCAACTGGTAAAGAGCAGCAGATTAAAGTTACGGGTTCCAGCGGTCTTAGTGAAGAGGAGATCCAAAAGATGATCCAGGAGGCTGAGGCTCACAAAGAGGAAGACAGAAAGAGAAAAGAGCTTATAGAGGCTAAAAACCAGGCAGACGCTTTGGCATATCAGACAGAAAAGAGCCTAAGCGAAGCCGGTGAAGCTGTAAGCGCAGAGGATAGAGCAAAA
>JAMOUF010000236.1 GCA_027068245.1 Campylobacterales bacterium
CACCCTCTGCGCTCATATATAAAACGTCGTTGTTCTCATCCAGAGTAGTGGCAGCGATATAATACTCCTCATCCTGGGTATGGGGTGTAAAAGGCTCGACTATAAAATGTGTAAGCTCACCCTTTTGTCCGGATAGCAGCGTCGTCTCCTGTGCCCTTTTTTCATCTATCCACTTAGCCGCGTCCTCAAGCGTAACATCTCCGGGTTTGTTTACCTTGAACAAAACCAGGTCGTTCTTGCCTCTCTTTCCAAAAAGCATATCCGGCTTGACCACGAGGGGTTTCTCTTTCAGCCACTTATACTCAGGCTCCTCGGCTTTTTTCAGCAGCTCCTCGCCGCTGGTTACCAGAACGCTCTCAAATGGGTATTCCAACCCTTTGAAATATTTGTCCCAGTTTTTTGCAAAAAGTCTTTTTCCGTCATATTCGCGTATAGCTTTTTGAGCCATCATATCTCCTTGAAAATTGTTTGAATAATTGTAACATTAAAACTTTCATAAGAAAATCTCTGAAGGCTTAATCATTTTATAAAAAAGGGCTGTGTTTATTTTGGTTACATCTATCTTGGAGGCTCTTCAGTTTTGTTACCTTCCGAAACACAAAAACTGCCGAGATAGATATCTTTGTAAAAAATCTCTCTCTTTTTACACCCCCCATCACATCCGCCCACGCCGTAAAACTTCAAAGCAAGTTGAAGTTTTTTGTTTTCAGTCTCCACGCAGTCAAATTTTGACAGCTCGCTTGCAAGGTAGTTTCTGTAGGCGAAATGTTTTTTTGCCCCATAGACATAGAACAGAAAGTCGTTGAATACCAGCAGCACATCATTCACAATCAAAGAGCCCATTACCAGAAAGAACATCAGTTTAAGCTTTTTGCGATGCTTTTTTATCCGGACTTTGTAACTGTTTAAAAAAGTTCTTACCATCAAAGGAGCGCCAAGCACAACGAAAGGAGCAAAGTCCAGCAGCTCGATTTTTTGCCTAAAGGAGAGAAATAGGGAGAACAAAAATGCGGTAGCGCTTATGAACCATAAGATATCCTTTTGCTCTTTTACCAAAATCCTGTAGATGGTGTAGAAAAAGTATAGAAACAGCAGCGGGGAAAATATGGTTGCGAATATGGCGAAGGTATCCAAAAAGTAGTTTCTGGGCTTTCCTCCTATATCGAATCCAAACAGCGCCACATTCAACAAAAAACAGAGCAGAAAAAAGAGCCCCTCCCTGTAGTCCCTGCGATAAAGAGCGTAAAAGAACAGAGCCAGAAAGAGTATGGCGAAGGAGTTGTCCAAAAAGAGTAGAAAAAAGGCGAAAATATATGAAAAAAGCCTTCTGTTTTGATACAAAAAAATAAAAACCAGCGTCAAAAAAATTATAAATGTGGCTTTGTTGAGTACCACACCACTGGCTATGATAGCAGGAAACAAAGAGAACAAAACGGCACTGAAAAGCGCCTCTTTCTCATCTTTGAAATAGCGCTTTGACAGCAGGTAGATTAGATAGATGTTTACCAGCGTCACGGCAATGTTTGGCACCCTTACAGCCAGTTCGGATTTAAAGAGTGAGTGTATCCACGAAAAAAGTGGGGAGCTGAAAACGATTTGCGCCTCCTGTGCCCCTATTCCCAGGGTGGAGGCTTTATATAGCAAAAGCAGGCCGTAAAACAGCAGGTACAGATATATCATAACCTCAAAAAGTTATCCAGTATCTCGTATCCGTATTGGCTCATTATGGATTCT
>JAMOUF010000237.1 GCA_027068245.1 Campylobacterales bacterium
AAGGCCGCTTGCGACGCTGAATATATGATGAATGGCACCGTTGTCCTCATAAATATCCGCCCTTCCCTCCAGCTCCTCAAGCTCTATATTGGAGTAGCGGCTAATCTCTTTAAGAGACTTTCGGCTGGCGGCGAATGCGTCTTTGGCGCTGATGATGAACTCAACCCTGTTGCATGTGGAAAGAAGTATAACCTCGTTGATACTATCATCGCACAGCAGCTCACGGGCCACCCGCTCTTTGAGCTCTCCGTCCAGCGCCAGCTTCTCCCTGGTGACTATATCGGTATTTTTGTATGAAAAACTGACAACCAGATACTGCATCAGTATCTCCTGTCAATCAAAGCGGATAATATCGCTCTTAGTTTCTCATCCTTTTTATCCAAAACCTCAAGCCCCTCGTAGGCCGTCTTGGCGGCGAAATCCTTGGAACGTTCAAGTGCCCCGCTCTTTTGGAACATCTCCAAAAGCCACTCTTTATCGCTGTTAGTCAAATTGCGTCCGTGCAGTTTTTCAACTCTTTTTTTGCCCTCATCGTCCAAACTCTCATACAGATATATGTATGGCAGCGTCGTCTTGCCCTCTTTGAAGTCGTGTAAGGCAGGTTTCCCAAGGCTTTTTTCATCGGCCGTTATATCGAGTATGTCGTCCACTATCTGAAAGGCCACACCAAGTTTTTTCCCGTAATACCCATACCTCTTTTCATCCTTGCCGGCCAGAACCGCGGCGCTTTTTGCGGATGCCTCTATCAGTGAGGCGGTCTTTTTATATATCATATCGAGGTATGCGTCCCTGTCCGGATTGAAACTCTTACCAAGCTCCACGTCCAAAAGCTCTCCAAGGCTCAGTTTCGTCACGGCCTGTGAGACTATACGGGGAATGGGTGATGGAAGAGATGTCAATTCAAAAAAGGCTTTTGAATAGAGTATATCGCCAAACATTATGGCGTTTTTGTTTCCATAAACGGCGTTTATCGAATCAACGCCCCTTCTGGTGTTGGCCTCGTCGATAACGTCGTCGTGCAGAAGGCTGGCAGCGTGTATCATCTCCACCACGGCAGCCAAAAAGACGGCCTCTTTCGTAGGGGAGATTTGAAGTATGAGCTTGCTTCTTAGCATCTTGCCCTGGGGCAGGGCCGCAAAAAGTTCTTTCGATTTGGAATCCTCCAAATCATCGATGAATCTGTTCAATAAAACTTTCACATCTTCAAGCATCTACTCACTTTGACTTAGAATTTTTCCCATATACTCAATATAGAGAGAGTTTATTTTCTGCTCCAGCTGCTCTTTTTTGCTCTCGTCATGAAGTATCCTGTTTACCTCTTCCTCCACATCAAGCCCACATTTTTCTTCTATTATGAGCTCCATGGCGGCCATCCACTCCACCATCTTCTCAAGCTCGCCCTCCACCACGTTTCTGTTGGCGTTAAAGACTATATCTATAAACCTGCTTTTTGGCGTTCCACCCAAAACGTCATCGTCTTCAAAATACATAAGCCCTCCTTTTAAGAATAAAAGTATATCATTTTAACTTTATATTTGCATATAAAAGCGGGATGATTATCAGATTTATCACCGTGGCAAAGGCGATGCCGTATCCCAGGCTCACAGCCATAGGCTGTAAAATCAGGCTTTGGCCGCTGGAGAAAAATATAAGCGTGGAAAGCCCCAAAATGGTGGTGATGGACGTAAGCAGAATCGGTCTTACCCTGAGCCTGGCGCGCCTTATAAGCTCCTCGATATTGGTGGAGTTTTTGATAAAATCGAGCATAATAAGCCCATCGTTCACTACCACTCCGGCAAGTCCCACGATTCCAAGCATTCCGGGCATAGTAAGATTGAGCCCCATTATCTTGTTACCTATCAAAACCCCAAGGATGGAGAGTGGAATCACGCTTAGGACTATCAACGAGTAAATAACCGAGTTGAACATCCAAACGAGTGCGGCAAAAATCAGAAACAGGGCTATGATGAAGGCCCTGGTTATCTCTCTTAAAAGTTTTTTGTTCTCCTTCTCCTCCCCTTTTATCCGGATTTTTACGCCAAGTTTTTCCACCTCTTTCAACACATCTTTTATCTTTTCGTAAAACTCTTTGGATGTAAGAATTTTTTTATCCAAAGAGGCGTAAACGGTTCTGATCTTCTCGCCGTTTTCTTTGATGATGTCGTAAAAGTGTTTTATGATTTCAAAGGAGGCAATCTCTTTCAAAAGCACCTTTTGGCCGCTGCCGGGAACATCTATAAGCAGGTTTTTGAAGTGGCTTACGCTGTCTTTGTTCATATCTTTGAACCGGATATAGATAAGCTTATTCTCTTTAAACATCTTGGAAAATTCTGCCTCAAGATAGAGAGGCTTTAGATACGAGGCCAGATACTCCTCGTTTATACCCAGTTCGTCCGCATACCGGTTCAGCACGATTTTCAGCTCCTTCTCGCCCTCTTTGGCGTCGTCGGTGATGTTGTAAACACCTTTTATCTTTCTCATTCTCTCTTCCAATATCCGGATAGCTTTCAGTACGCTTTTGGAATCTTCATAAACCAAAGATATCTCGATGTCGCTTTTTACTATACCGGCCTGGGGTACGATGACGCTCAGCTCCTCATAGGGTGGCTTCTTAAAATTTTCTACAAGCTCCTTTATATCTTTTGCCACCTCTTTTGCACTCCGTTCCCTAATCATATCGGAGCTGTCATACTCCAACGATAGATATGGTGTAATATATCTGTCTACGAAGGTTTTTGGTTTTAATTCATGAAGGTTTATAAAGATATGAAACAGGTTTTCTCCCATCTCCGCATTGTTTTTTGCGTCAAGCTTCATTCCTACGATTGTGGTTACCGATTTGACTTCATCTTTTTTGATATTTTTTAATATGGACTTTTCCAGCGAGCCTACGACCTTTTCCGTCTCCTCGATGGAGTAGTTAACGTTTATGCGGCCGGCTATATATATCTGGGTGGTATCAAATGATGGAAAGAGCTGAAATTTCGCACCCTTCAACATAAAAAACGTAAGCAAAGAGATAAAAAGAACGATAAATGCCAAGGAGAATCTCTTATGCTTCAAAAGAAGTTTCAAACTCTTTGTATAAAATGCGTATATACTGCTCCACACCCTGCTCTCTTTTCTCTTTTTCCCTACCCTCAACAGCTCTTTTGCGTGCAAAGGCAGAAAATAGAAAGCCTCGAACAGCGAGCTTAAGAGCAAAATAGAGATAATGACCGGTAAAATCTTTATAAACGAGCCCATCTCTCCGCTAATGATTAGAAGGGGCAAAAAGGCGAAAACCGTGGTTGCAGTTGCCGTCAGCACCGGGGCGAACATCTCGCTGGCCCCGTTTATGACGGCCTCCTCTATATCCTCCCCCTCCTCCAGATGCCTGTAAATATTCTCCGCCACCACTATAGCCTCGTCCACCAGCATACCAAGGGCTATGAGCGCACCAAAAAGCGAGAGCATATTGAGGCTGTATCCAAGAAACTCCAGTGATATAAGCCCTATCATAAAACTTACCGGAATCCCCATACCAACCACCAGGGCAATCCTTATATCAACCGTCAGAAGCAGCGCTATAAAAACCAGTATAAGCCCGAAAAAAAGGTTGCTGGTGACGGTATTGAGCCTGTTTCGTATCCATACCGAGGTATCCGTATAGACCTTGAACTCGAAATCCGGATAGTAAAGAGCGTATCTATCCAAAAGCTCCTTTATCTCTCTTACCAGCTCGATGGCGTTGCCCTCTTTCGTTTTGGTGACGTTTATGGAGAGGTTTTTGAGTCCGTTGAAATGTGAGATGGTAGCAGGTCTTGAGAGGGTAAACTCCACATCCGCCACATCCGCCACCCTCACTCTTTTTTCGCCGACTTTGATAAGGGTTTCCTCTATCTCTTTTTTAAGTTTCCTTCCGTTTTGGGTGGTTAAAAAGAGATGGTTGCCCTTTTGTCTGATGGAGCCTATGGGAAAGATGGTTGAAAGCCCTTTCAAAGCGTTGACAACACTTAAAAAATCCAGCTCCAAAGCCTCTATCGCATCCTTTTTCAGCTTTACCTCGAGCTCTTCCTCCCTGTAGCCCCGAATATCGATGGAGCTTAAATCCTTGATGTTGGAAAGGTCACTTTTTAGCCTGTCGGCCACTTCAAGCATCTTTTTGAAATCCTGTGGCGAGGCGATGGCTATAAGCACCAGAGGAAAACTCTTTTTCAAGACCGTTGCTGTAGGCTCGTCCATATCACTTGGCATATCTTTTCTGATAAGTGCGATTTTATCCTTTACGTCGTTTAAGACCAGAAGTTCGTCGGCACCCTCTTTAATATCCGAGACTATGGTGAACCTGCCGTTTTTTATGATGGACTCTATATCGTCCAGGTCTTTGACGTTTTTAAGCTCGTCTTCGAGGTTTTGCACAACCATCTGGTCCAGGGTTTTCGCACTGGCACCCACATAGGCGCCTCTTATGAGGATTTTATTTAGATCTATCGGAGGGAAAATCTCTTTTGGAACGTTTTGATACGCAAAATATGAGAGTATAAGTATAAGAATCAAAAGGGTGTGGTTAAGCGCGCTCTTTTCGATAGCGAATTTCAGAAATTTTTTTATCATAAAAAGTCCTAAAACATCGTATCTAAAATCTGATATTTGAATTTTTGCTGCTCGAGCTTCTGTTTCAGCAGCCTGTTCTCCTCTTTCAAAATCTCATAATGATCCAAAAGTTTGTTTACCGTGATGCTTTTGTAATATATCTGGTTGGCTATATAAATCTTTGGAAAAAGCAGGGATAAAATCAGAAAAAAGATAAAAAAAACCATAAAAATATCGTATACGGAGATCTCTCCCTTCCTGCTCTCATACTCCGCATATGAGTCTAAAAGCTCCTCTTTCTCTTTTTTCATATCACTCCTTAAATTCAAATACCCTAAGCTTTGCGCTTCTGCTTCTTGGGTTTTTCTCAATCTCCTCTTTCGAGGCCGTAACGGGTTTTTTGGTAACGATTTTACCAAGTTCATTCTCGCCTCCACACTCACATCTCATAGCCTCAGGGGGACATATGCATCTTTGAGTCCATTTTTTGAAGTAGTTTTTCACTATCCTGTCTTCAAGGGAGTGAAACGTTATAATGGCGATTTTGGCTCCTGCTGGCTTATGTTTTTCCAGGGATTTTAAAAGTTTTTCCAGCTGTGAGAGCTCCTGGTTCACCTCTATCCGGATAGCCTGGAAAATTGTGGTTGCCGGATGGATTCCCTTTTTTGAGCCTCTGACGCTTTTTATAAACTCGGCAAGCTCTTTGGCCGAGTTAAAGGGCCTGTTTTTTACTATAAGATCCGCCATTTTCCTAAAATCTCTTATCTCTGCGTAATCTTTAAATATTCTTTCAAGATCCTCTTTTGAATAGCTATTTACCACATCGTATGCTCTAAGGGGGTTGTCCTGGCTCATTCGCATATCCAAAGTCTCGCTTTCAAAACTAAAACCCCGCTCCTTTTTATCCAGCTGCAGGCTTGATACCCCAATATCTGCAAGCACCCCTTTTACATCTCCATTTTTGAGAATACTCTCTATAACATCGCCAAAATTTCCTTTGACTATCTCCACGCGGCTTTTAAATGGCATAAGCCTCTTGGTGGAAAACTCCACCGCTTCTCGATCCTGGTCTATTCCGGTTATCTTTATATCCGGATAACGCTTCAAAAGAGCCTCACTGTGGCCGCCATAACCCAAAGTCGCGTCCACAACCCTGCCTTTTACGCCCTCGAAGGCTTCTAAAACCTGATCCAACAACACCGGTATATGGGGAGTATCCAACTAAAGTCCTTTTATAATTTCATAAACTGAGTCCATCATTATATCAATTTGATCGAAGTTTATCACATATGGTGGCATAAAGTAGACCACGTTACCCAATGGCCTGACAAAAACCCCTTTTTTCAAAGCCTCCTGGTTTATCTTCAGCCCGATCCGTTTTGCCGGATCATAACCTTTTAGCTCCACTGCCAATATCATTCCTCTCGCCCTTGTGTCTTTCACATTTGGAAGCTCTTTGAATTTTTCCAGTTTTTTTGCCATGTACTCCGCTTTTATCCGGTTTTTTTCCAATACCTGCTCCTTTTCGAAAATATCCAGCGTTGCGTTTGCCGCCGCACACGCAAGGGCGTTTCCGGTATAGCTGTGGGAGTGCAAAAAAGCCTTGTAGTCAAGGTAGTCGCAGTAAAACTGCCTGTATACTTCATCGGTAGTCAAAACCACCGATAGTGGCAGGTATCCGCCCGTCAGTCCTTTTGAGAGACATATAAAATCCGGTTTTATACCCGCTTGCTCATAAGCGAACATGGTGCCGGTTCTGCCAAATCCCACGGCAATTTCGTCAGCTATGAAAAATATCCCGTGTTTTTTACAAAGCTTGAAAGCCAGCTCCAGGTATTTTGGGTGATACATATGCATATATCCGGCGCACTGCACCAAAGGCTCGACTATAAAAGCGCTTATCTTATCACCTTGTTTTGCAAAAAGCCTCTCAAGCTCCCCTGCCGCCCTCTCGGCCTCCTCCAGGCTTCTGTCTCTTGGGACGGGGGTTTGGATGGTCTTTATCAGTATCTCCTCGTAGGTCTTTTTGTAAAGCTCAACGTCTCCTACGGCCAAAGCCCCCATGGTCTCCCCGTGATAGCTGTTTTTAAGGGATACGAAATAGGGCCTGGTCTCGTTTCGGTTTTTATAGTAGTGAAAGGCCATCTTCAACGCCACTTCAACGGCGCTGCTGCCATTATCGGCGTAAAAACACCTCTCCATATCCGTCAAA
>JAMOUF010000238.1 GCA_027068245.1 Campylobacterales bacterium
CAAGGCCGCCTCTTTGGTTTTAAATGGTATAAGCTCTTTGCCCATAGGGCCAAAAACGTCGCTTCCCAAAACATAGTAGGCCTTTTTGCCGTCAACTGCCTCAAGGGTATAGTAGTCTTGAACCCGTATAGCGTCGGCCTTTTTGGCTTTCAAAAATTTCAGCATATCCTTTACGCCGTCAAAATAGTATCTCTTCCCATCCACTACCGCCATCGTGGCCCATCTTGGGTATTTTGATACGAACATTCCGCATACCGGACATTTGGCGTCTTTTGGAACGTGAAGGTGCTCTTTGTCTTTTACCTCCCAGATATAAAGAGCCAGAGCCTGCAGCTTCTTGCCCTTGACCCTGGGCGGACAGGTAGCGGCCAGATGGCTCTTTAGCTGGGCTATGGTTTTGTAATCCTCTTTTTTTATACCCTCTTTGCAGTATTTTTTATAAAGCATCTCACCCATGGGATACATCATAAGCTTTTTCTTTTTGGCTATTAGGGCGTTCTCTTTTTTCACATCTTTCAACGCCTGGCTGAAAACCTCGTCAAATCTCTTTATCTCGCCGCCATACTCCTTTGCGAAGGCCTCGGCATCCTCTTTTGTGGCGAAGGCTATCTTGCTAACGGGGCTCATAGTCCCTTTTATCCGGCTTCCAACCACATAGTAGGCGTTTTTGGCCTCTATGAACTTTCCGCTTTTGGCGTCAACTACCAAAATTTTATCTATATTGTTTTTTATATGTGGATAGTCCTCGGCCAGGCAGTGTATCGAGCAGTACTGACGGTAATCCCCGTTTTTCAGTTTCACGGCATGGTTGGTTTTGTAAAATTTCTTCAAATTCATCCCACACACCACGCACCAGGCGGGATTCTCTTTTTGCAGCAGCACGCCCTCGGGAGAGCTTTTGGTAAAAGCCAGCAGCAAAAGCGGCATCAACACCATCATCACAAATCTCATTAAAACTCCTTTTTTTCACCTATTTTAGGCTTTTTTAGTTAACCCAAAATTAACTACCTCAATCTATACTCTATGGGAACCTGAATATCGATGCTTTGCTTTGGTTTTGGAAAGTCCGCCACAGCTCTTTTTATGCACTCTTTTGCGGCTTTGTCGAGGATTTTTACGCCGCTTGGTTTTACGATTTTCAGATTTTCAAGCCCGCCTTTTGGCGTAAGCGTAAAAATAAGCGTTACGGTGCCTTCTTTTTTTCTTTTTTTCGCTATTCTGGGGTAGAAACGGTTTTTTCTTATAGCTTCGTAAATCTCTTTGTAAAAACGGCTCATATACTCTTTTGCGTAAGATGGTTTTTGTGGTTTGGAAACTGTTTTGGCCTTTTGGCAGCTCTTTTTGGGCGCGGTTACGCTATTTGGTGGCGATTTGGCGGCAGATACGCTTTTAGAAGGGCTTTTTGGTTTCAAAGCCTGTTTGGCAATCTTGCTTTTTACGACCCTTTTTTTAACCCTTTTTCTCTTTTTTGCGGGCTTTTTTTTGACAATCTTTTTTCGTTTTACGATTTTTTCAATCCTCTTTCGCACCCTCTTTTTTATTTTGGGCGGCTCTTTCTTTACAGGTTCTATCTTTGGCGTTTGAACGCTTTTTACAATCTTTTTAAACTTCTCAACAGGTTTTTCCAAAGGTTTGGAGGGTTTTTTGGCCTCGCAGCTGCAGGGTTTGCACTCGCATCTTTGTATCGTGAAGTTTTTAAGCGAAAGGGATTTTATCTCCTTTTTTGGATAGATTTTCTCCAGACCCAGCACCACCCCAAAAAGGGCGATATAAAAAAGCAGGGTCAAAAAGAAAGAGCGTTTCATTTTTTGGTTTCGATACCAATCTTTTCAAATCCTCTGCCCTTTAGCAAATCCAGCACCGATATAAAGTTCTCCACCCTGCTGCCCTTGTCGCTTCTTACCACCACGCTGCTTTTAAGGGATATCTCCTCAAGCTTTTTTTTAAGAGTTTGCAAATCCACAGGCTCCTTGTTGAAAAAAATCTCTCCGCCTTCTTTTATGGATATCTCCACCCTCTTTACGGGCAGGTTCGTAACGCTGGAGGCTTTTGGCAAATCCAGAGGAATCACGCCTTTTGCGATAAAGGAGGCGGTTGTAAGCACAATCACCAGCAAAACCAGCATTATATCTATAAAAGGGATAACGTTTATCTGCTCAAACTTCTTTATTTTCATGCACGATATCCCATCTGGCTAACAAAACCTCCACTCGCCTGACTAAAAAGTTGTAAAAAATGGTGGCCGGTATCGCCACCACAAGCCCCATCGCAGTGGCTTTGAGTGCCAAAGCGAGCCCGGTCATTATCTCCTTCGTCTCCACAACCCCTTTTAGCCCCATGGTATAAAAGGTCAAAATAATACCCAGCACCGTCCCCAAAAGACCGATATACGGGGCACTGCTGGCAGCTGTGGCTATGATGGTGAGATACTTTGTAAGCTCGATTTCGAGCTCCTCTTTGTTTTTGAACTCCTCCACCTTCACGCGCCAATAGTAAAACCATCGCTCCAAAGAGAGCCATACCACTATAAAACTCATAAACACCAGCAGTCCGATTATCCCATAGTCGATTATCTCTTTGAGGTGGCTCATATCGAAATTGAAATTCATCCGCATCCTTTGTTGAATTTTTATAAATATTTGTTAAATCTGTGTTAAATCAAGAACTATTTTGGTCCCTTCCATCTTTTGCGAAAGTATCCGGATTTTTATGCCCTCCTTGTCGCAAAACTCCTTTACGATGCTAAGTCCTATGCCAAACCCCTCCTTTTTCTCATCCTCCTGATAGTATCTGTCGAAGATTTTCAAAAGCCTCTCCTCGCTTATGCCGATACCCTCGTCCTCTATGGTGAACCTGCCATCTTTGAGGGTAATTTTTATTTTGGAGCCATCGGGAGAGTATTTGATGGCGTTTGATATGAGGTTGTCGATGACCCTTGAGAGCTCGAACCGGTTCAACTCCACCTCAAAAGGCTCCAAATCCAGCTCCACCACCCTGCTGCCCAAAACATCCTCAAAAAGCTCCACTCTTTGCTTTATAAGCTCATCCAAAGAGATTTTCTCCTTTTCCACGCTGTCAATCTCCCTTTTTATAAGGTAATCCACCTCCTTGTAAAGTCCAAGCAGCTGTGCCGCGGCCTTTTCGATACGCTCGAGCCTTTTGAGCCCTTTTGGGTCCGCACTTTTTTTCAGCATCTGAACATTCGCCTTGATGGTGGCTACAGGGATATTGAGCTCGTGAAGGGTGTCTTTTAAAAGCCTGTCCAGCTCTTTGTTTCTGTGTATAAGCGGTGATAGGGCGTATTTTGCGAAAAGGTATCCAAAAAACAGTGAGAGCAGAATCAAAAAGAGTATCAAAAGCCATAAAGAGTCCCAGTTGAAATTTTCATACCAGAAAAATATGAAATAGCCCAGTATGGCTATAGAGGCGATATATAGCGTTATGAAAGCCGCCAAATCCCTATTTTTCAAAACGGTATCCAAATCCTCTTATGTTGGTTATGGCATCTTTTCCAAAAAGCTTTTTCAGCCTGTTTATATAAACCCTCAAAGCACCGTCGCTCGCCACCTCGTCCACGCTCCAAAGATAGTCGAAAATCTGCTCTTTGGAAACGCTTTTGTTTCTGTTTTTTATAAAAAGCTCCAAAAGCTTGAGCTCTTTGAGGTTCAAATCCACGAACTCCTCTCCCTTTTTCAACTCAAGCCGCCTCATATCGAACCTGAAGTCTCCTATATCGGCCACCTCCTGGCCGTAGGCCCTTTTCAAAACGGCCTTTATTCTTAGCAAAAGCTCCTCCAAATCCACCGGCTTTACCAGGTAGTCGTCGGCTCCGCTTAAAAAGCCGCTCTTGGTCCCGTCCGATTTTGAGGTCAAAAAGATGGTAGGAGTCTCAAGCTCGGCTCTAAGCTCTTTTAAAAACTCAAACCCTATGCCGTCTGGCAGGTTCACATCCAGCAAAATCAAATCATACTTCTTAAAGTAAAGATAGTTTCTGGCCTCCTTTATAGTGCCGGCCACATCCACGCTGTAGCCTTCAAGGGTCAAAAAATCCTCGATGGTCTCCGCAAACAATGAGTCATCTTCCACAATCAAAATACTATATGACACTCTCTATCCTCCAAGGCAGGGTCTGTTGTGAAAACATCGGCACCACATCTTCGTAACTCTCAGGAACCTCGAAGGGCTCTTTTTTCAGTATCACCTCCTTTTTGGGCGGGGTTATACCATATATCTTTTGGGCGTTGTCGCTGACGAATTTTTGCAAATTCTCCAACACGCCTGCCTCCTCGAATATCGCCGCAAGCCCGGGCAGGGCCACGGGAGCCGTAAAGACACCCGCCGCGCATCCCGGAGCCTCCTTTTTATCCCTTGGATGAGGAGCCGAGTCGCTGCCGAACATCACCTTTTCGTGCGCCATAAAGGCCACCTTCCTTAAAGACATCCTGTCTTCTGGCCTTTTGGCTATGGGCTTGCAAAAAAGATGGGGCCTCAAAAGCCCTCCGGCCACGTCGTCAAGGGTTATGTAAAGATGGTGAAGGGTTATGGTGGCATAGAGGTTTTCATACCTCATCAAAGCCTCCACCGCCTCTTTCGTGGTTATATGCTCCATAATGATTTTCAAATCGGGAAACCTTCTGGCAAGCCTTTCGTATATGGGGATGAACTCAGCCTCCCTGTCCATCACAAAACCGTTCGTCTCCCCGTGGACGCAAAGGGGGATGCCAAGCTCGCTCATAGCCTCAAGCGTTGGCGCCAAAGCCTCGACGCTAAAATTATCCACACCATCGCTGCTGTTTGTAGTAATACCCGCCGGATAGAGCTTGATGGCCAAAATCTTCTCTTTTACATCCTTTAAAAAGTCATAGTCGTATTCTGGTTTGAAAAAGAGCGTCATATAAGGCTCGAAACTCTCATCGCCAGCCGCCTCCAAAATCCTCGTTTTGTAATCTTCGACCATATCCTTGTCGGTCACCGGCGGTATCAGGTTCGGCATAACCAGCGCGCCGGCAAAACTCTTCGAACTCAAAGGAGCCACCCTCTTTAGCATATCCCCGTCCCTTAGGTGCAGATGCATATCCAAAGGGGAATCGAGTTTTATCTTCATATCTATCCTTTACATAAGTTCCTCTAAAAGCCCCATAACGGCCTCTTTATACTCCCGGGCTCTTTTTTCGTCAACCGCCTCAAAGCGGGTAACAAGAACCGGTGTCGTATTGGATGCCCGCACCAGGGCCCAGCCCTGCTCAAACTCTATCCTTACTCCATCTATATCTACAATATCGGTGATTTTTGGAAAACCCTGGGGCGGGTTTTTCAGCCTCTCTTTCAAACTCTTCACTATCTCGAACTTTCTTTTCTCGCTGGTCTTGACTTTGATTTCGGGAGTGGTATAGAGTTTTGGGAGACTTTGAATCTCCCTATCCAAATCCACCCCCTTGTCTATCAGCTCCATAACCCGCAAAGTGGCGTATATGGCATCGTCATACCCAAAATACCGGTCCGCAAAAAAGAGATGGCCGCTAACCTCGGCCGCAAGGTCCGCTCCCACTTCCTTCATCTTCACCTTCAAATTGCTGTGTCCGGTTTTATACATTACCGAGCGGCCTATTTTGTCTATCTCATCATACATCACCTGAGAGCACTTGACCTCCCCGACCACCACCGGATTTTCCATGCTTTTGGCCAAAATCACCGCAAGTATGTCACCGGGAATGTTGTGTTTTTTCGTCAATACCGCTATCCTGTCCGCATCCCCGTCATACGCAAAACCCACATCCGCATCCTTCAAAGTGGCTTTTATATCTTTTAGGTTCTCCTCCACGCTTGGGTCTGGATGGTGATTTGGAAAGGTTCCGTCAGGAGTGCAGTAAAGGCCCGTGAAATCTATGCCAAGCCTGTTGAAAATGGGCTCTAAAACCACCGCGGCCACTCCGTTTCCACAGTCGGCCGCCACCTTTTTGTCAAACCCTTTCAAAAACCCGAACTGCTCTATCATATAGTCGATATATCTGTTTTTGGCGTCTATTTCAAAAAACCGCTCGTCGTCTTCTATATTTATATCGCTTTTTACCACCTCCTCGCCAAGAGCGTATATATCCTCTGCGAAGAAGGGCTTTTTGTCCACGGTGATTTTAAATCCGTTATACCTGGGCGGATTGTGAGAACCTGTAATCATTATAGAAGCCGAGGGCGTAATCTTTTCGCCCTCTATTAAAAAATCGGTGTAGTTGGAGAAGTAGTTGACCGGGGTTGGAACCATACCCATACCGAGCACTTTTTTGCCCGCCGCGTTCAATCCGCTGGCAAGCCAGCCAAAAAGCCTGGGCGAGTGGGTCCTGGCGTCATATCCCACCGCCACATACTCCCCCTCTATCCTTTTGCCAAGATGGTAACCTATCTTCTTGACCGTATCCTCACTCAGCTCCTCATCTACGATACCGCGTATATCATACTCTCTGAATATTGAGAACATCCATACCCTTTTTTCGAGAAATTATATCACACAAAAGATGTTAAAACGGTTTATAGGCTCCTGACCCAAACCTCTTATCCGGATAAAAGTTTATTTAACAATTACTTAATTATTTATAGTTATATTTTCATTTATGAAAAGAAAAATATTACTACTGGAAGACGACATACTTTTGGCTCAGACACTAATAGACATATTAGAAGATAGCTACAGTATAG
>JAMOUF010000239.1 GCA_027068245.1 Campylobacterales bacterium
ACTCCCCCAGAGGCCAGATTCAGCATCTATATGAACCATCCAGTAAAAAGAGTCAAGGAGCACGCCAAACGGTTTTTCAACGACAAAACCCTTGCGATGACGGCCGAGTTTTTGGAGATAGCGAAAAAGTATGGCTACCATCCGGTAACGTTGGCGGTAGCTTACAGCAAGCATTTCGATTTTGTGGCCTCGACCATTATAGGAGCTCGTAAAGTGGAGCAGCTCGATGCCTCTTTGGCCGCTGCAGATGTGAGACTAAGCAGGGAGATTTTAAAAGAGCTTAGCAAGCTGCAGCAAAAATATTGCTACCCTATGGGGTAGCTACTCCCAGCAGCTATCATAATCTGAGGTTGGTTTGGGAAGTTTGGATGTATCGGTGGTAATCTCTCCACGATAAGGGTTCTTTTGAATAGCAGATTCACCTATCGCGTTGTCGGTTTTGCAAAGATAGTCTATTTTGGTTGTTTTATTGTTTTCCACAGTTTTATAAATCACGCATCCGTTTTTGTAACCCACAGGCTCCAGGTAGATATTGAAATAGACTTTTTGGTTATATGAATCAAAAAGATAGCTTTTGCCTTCTATTATTACAAAATAAACCGGTGCTGGATTTCCACTAAGATCATCGTCGCTTAACAGTTGGCTACAAAAAATCGTATGAGTTTTACCGTTATATGAATATGTTTGGGATGTAGGTTTGTTGTATGTGGTACTATCTGCGTTACTCCACTCTCCACTAAAAGTTTGATACCCAAAGTAATAATCCTCCTGCTCTTTAAGCAAGGGCACACCGATGCCTCTGGTTTTAAAAGTAATGGTATTATCCTCCTTTTCGATGAAGACTCTTTTTTTCCATCCCTCATCCACATACCATCGAAAGCCACCTTTTGGGTCCGCTCCGATGAGCTTTTTGAAAGATTTGAGCTCTGGATTTACAAGAACCCAGGAGTAGGCCCGATAAGCTTTTGGGTCTTTTGGAAAGTCTATAAAAAGCATATAACCTAAAAAGCTCAATCCGGACAGATTATCCGTCTTTTTCCAGCCAAAAGGGTTTTCTTCGGTTATAGGGCTGCCTTTGGATATATAGTAGTTGCCGCTTGAGAGGCTTTGGTAGACAAATCTCTCTTCATTATCTGTTTGCTTGTTATTGAGGATATAGAGCTTTCCCGAAATTTCAAAAGAGCTGGAGTCCAAAAAATACAGGAGTTTATCGCTATAGTGGAGCTTTTTTGCGTAGTTATTCAAGTGATTAAGCCCATCAATGTTTTTATTGTCGAACTTGGGCAGAGGTTCCCAGGCAAGAAGATATCCAATAAATAGAAATAGAAGAGCAAAGGCTTTCATCGTTTATCCTTGTTTTTTTATATTAACTTATCTTATATTAATACATATTAACACAAAATTAACACTCTGTTTTGTTACAATGAAAAAAAGGAGAAGCCATGAGAAAATTTCTTACCGCCCTTTTGCCGGCGCTGGCTCTTATGGCCGGGGATGTGACCGTATACAACTCCCAGGCCCTCATCAGCCAGAGCGTAAAACCCAAAGGTTCCAAAGTCTTTTTACCCCAATGCGTCGTACCGGATTCCATCTATACCGAGGCGAAGAGCTACAGGTTTTTGAAAAAAAGCTCCATCGAAGATGCCCTAAGACCTCTTATCGGCCGGGAAATCCGCTTTTTAAAGAATAAAAAAGTGATAAAAGGCAGGCTAATTGGCCTCTCTCCACTCATCATCCAGGCCGATAGGATATACTGGGACGTGGCTTTGAAGGATATAGTTATAAAGAGTCTGCCAAAAGATTTCGCACCCATGCCCACGCTTATCCTGCCAGGCATAAAAGAAACTACCCTTCGCTATATCTGCAAAGGGGTGAGGTGGAAGTCGGTCTATCATATGGATTTGGATAAAAAGCTTCATATAAAAGGGCTTATACAGATAACTTCCCCACACCATTTTAAAAACGTGCGGGTAAAGGTGGTGGCCGGGGATGACTCTGCCATTACTCCCGTATATCTGAAGTCAAGGGCCGTATCGGCCGTAGCAGGAGCACCAAAACCCGTTGGCGGCAGGTATGTTTACGAGATATCGGGGCGGTGGGATTTGAACGGGGAGAGCTTTTTGCCCTATATCGATGAGAGTATCCCTTTCAAACAGGTTTTCAAAGTCCGGTTCTCTAACGGTTTTGCTGCAAAAATTGAAAAAAAAGCGGGCAGATACATAGTTTTCAAAAGCCCAAAACCACTGCCAAAGGGGAGGGCATTTATCTATAAAGATGGGCTGCTTCTTCATACCTCCTATCTTTGGGATATTCCAAAGGGCAAAGAGGTGGAGCTCTTCGTCGGAGGCGATTTCGACATAAGAGTGGTAAAAGAGGTTGTCTCTTTGGAAAAGTCCAAGCGCTTCATCCGCTCCAAAGTTAGATACAGCATATACAATCCAAAGCCAAAAGCGGTGCATATAGATATCGAGGAGCGCATACCCACAACGGCGCTCAAAATAAAAGGAGAGTGCCCCTACCGGATTTTAAACGCCTCTTCTTTGCTTATAAAGGCCCAAGTTGCGCCAAAGGCCAGCCTGGAGTGCGACTTTGAATACTATCTTCCAAAAAGGTGAAAACTCTTACCTATCCGGATAGATGGCGATAAAAGTTTTAAAAATAGTTGACTTTTTTCGCCAAAAGTCGTATAATACTTTCAAGTTATAAAAATAATAAATTTTAGTTATAGGATAAGGTGTGAACTGTATCTATCTGCGCCGTAGCGAGGAAGGTTGTCCGGTCGCTATGCAAGAGCACGGCATAAGAGATTTTATGAGGGTCAAGAACATCCCGGTCGATTGTGAAAAAATCGACAGCTCGCCACTAAACAGGCCCATAGAGGAGCGGGAGGATTTCAAAGAGTTCATTCACTCCCTGAAAGAGGGCGACAGGATATTCGTTTACGATCTAAGGGTATTTAGTCCCAGGGTGGGCGAACTTATTCAGATATTAAACTGTATATTTGAGCATAATTTAACGTTAGTTATAACAAAATACGGTGTAAGTATAAAAAGGGATACTCCCTCCCACCAGGTTATAACACTTTTGAACACCATCCGGGAAGAGAACAGGGGTTCGGCCAAAATAGGCAGGCCCAAAGGGAGTATATCCAGATCCAAATACGATAAACACAAAGAGGAGATAATCAAGATGATAAAGGAGGGGAAAAGTGTAAGTGAAATCGCCAAGGAGCTTGGATACGCAAGAAGCTCCATAAGGGATTATATATCATCGCGCAATCTAAAGGAGATAGCGTTGAAAAAAGAGACTTTGGTAAAAGATATGCCAAAGTCGGAATGTAAAATAAGCGAGAAAGGATAAAGATGGCTTCAACAGCGTCAACACCGAAAAAATCAAAGGCAAAAGAGTATCTGAAAAACTGGATACCCTACAGGTACAAGCGCTATGTGATGTTTGCTATTATAACCGTCATAGCCCTTGTTTTACCGTTTATAAAGATAAACGGCAACCACTTCTTCTTACTCAACTTCGACCATATGCAGCTGCATCTGCTTTTTGTAAGATTCGATATGCAAGAGCTCTATTTGATGCCCTTTTTGCTCTGGATTCTGTTTTTCGGGATATTTTTCATCACCACGCTGGGCGGCCGCGTCTGGTGTGGGTGGGCCTGTCCCCAGACGATATTCAGGGTGATTTACAGGGATTTGATAGAGACCAAACTTCTACGCCTTAGAAAGAGAATCAGCAACAAACAGATAGAGCCGGATATGAGCAAGCCGGAAAACAAGGTCAAAAAGGTTATCGCCATACTTATATGGACTGCGCTGGCGCTTATAGCGGCTGCCGATTTTGTCTGGTATTTCGTGCCGCCGGAGGAGTTTTTCAAATATATCCAGGACCCTTCCAACCATCCGGTTCTGCTTGGTTTTTGGCTTGGTCTCGCCGCCTTTTTGATAGTGGACGTGGTGTTTATAAAAGAGAACTTCTGTATCTATATCTGCCCTTACGCCAGGGTTCAGTCGGTGCTATATGACGAGGATACTTTCCAGACGGTATATGACTACAAAAGAGGGGGGCGTATCTATGACGAGCACGGCAACCTTATAGTCCACAACAAAAAGGAGCTGAAAGAGCAGAAAGAGGATGCGGAGTGTACCCTGTGCGAATCGTGCGTAAAGGTCTGCCCCACCCATATCGATATCAGAAAAGGGATGCAGCTTGAGTGTATCAACTGCCTCGAGTGTGCCGATGCCTGTACCAAGGTGATGGGGGCCCTTGGCAAAGAGAGCCTTGTTAGATGGACCAGTTACCACGCACTCGAGACCGGCGAGCCTACACGGGTTTTCAGGTTCAGGATTATCGCCTATCTGGTGATGCTGACTATCGCTTTCGTGGCTCTGTTTTATATGGGGAGCAAAAAGGAGCATATGCTTCTAAACATCAACAGAACCAGCCAGCTTTACAAGATAGAGCCTAACGGGATAGTGAAAAACACCTATGTATTTTTGTTCCAAAATACGGACAACAAAAAGCACAGATACTATTTCGAGGTGGTAAACAACAAAGATATAAAAATCGCCAGACCCAAAAAGCCTTTTGACGTGATTCCGGGTAAAAAGGTGAAAAAAGTGGTGGTGCTGTATACTGATAAAATATTGGTGAAAGATACGACCAAAGATGTGCCTATTCCTATCAAGATAAAGGCCTACGCGGTGGACGACCCAAAAAAGATAGTCGTTTACAGAGATACCATATTCGTTTTCCCAAGATGGGATATCTATCAAAAACATATCAAAAAGTAGCGGGCTTTTGCCCCCTGCTATATAGGAGGAGGGGATGATGACAGTAGCGATGCCGGTTAAGACGGCTAAAGAGGATACGGCGATATCGCCGCTTTTTGGACATGCCAAATATTTCGCCTTTGCCAAAGATGGCAAAATAGTTATAGAGAAAAACCCCTATGACGGGGGCACTGCGGTAGTGGACTGGCTTTTGGACAAAGGGGTCGACGTGGTGGTAACCCAGCATATAGGGCTAAAACCCTATATCCTTCTGGCTCAAAACGGTGTGGAGTGCTACTATCCGGGTGAAGGCAGGGTGATAGTGAAAGAGGCTCTTGAGAATATGGATAAAATGGAAAAAATCACCGAGTCCAATATAGAGAAGTTCGCCAGACACTCCCACAAACACTAAGGAGTGAGTATGAAAGAGGGGTTTAACGAATACGGCGAGCCCACGCTGGAGCGGATGGACGACTACAGGGGCACCGCCTCCAAGCAGAAAAAAAGCGTTATCAGGTGGGTGATAATTAGCGGCCTGATTCTTGGCGTTTTCTATGCGGCCGCCAGGTATTACTTCTGGGATGCGGGTGAGAAGGAGCTAAATATCCCGCAACAGGAGAAGATAAAACACTTTTAAGGAGCTGTTATGAGTAAGGTTGTAGTGCTTGGCGGCGGGTTTGCCGGTGTGGAGGCCGCCATATTTTTGAGAAAAGAGGGGTTTGAGGTGGACCTTGTAACCCCAAGGCCCTATATGTATATCTATCCCACATCCATCTGGGTGCCAGTGTGCGAGAGTGATTTTGCCGGGGTCTGTATCCCGATGGATGAGCTTGAGAAGGTTCACGGCTTTAGATGGATAGATGACGAGATAGTGCAGATTGAGGGAAAAAACAGAAAAGCCATCGGGAAAAAGGGTGAATACGGAGGCGACTTTTTAGTGGTCGCCATGGGAGCCGGAAAGATAGAGTACGAAGGGCAAGAATACTTTATGAGTATATGCGGCGCTCCTGATGAGGCTATCCGGATGAGGGACGAGCTTGACAGGCTGGTTACGGAAAAAAGAGGGGGCAAAATCGCCATGGGTTTTGGCGGAAACCCCAAAGACAGCTCGGCCGTAAGAGGCGGGCCGGCTTTCGAGATGCTTTTCAACGTCCATCACTACCTGAAAAAACTGGGTATCAGAAAGAGGTTCGAGCTGACATTTTTCGCCACGATGAAAGAGCCTGGCAAACGGCTTGGGCCCCAGGCGTTGAAGATGATGGATATCTTTTTTAAAAAGCTTGACATAAACAGACATTTCGGCAAAAAGATAAAGAGGTTCGAGGAGGGAAGAGTCGTTTTTGAGGATGATAGCCATTTGGAGTCCGATTATACGATGTTTATCCCGGCGAATGCGGGGCATCCGGTATTTAAACAGAGCGATTTGCCCCTGAGCGAGGCGGGATTTGTTCTTATAGACGAATACTGCGAGGTGAAGGATATGCCAAACGTATACGCCATCGGCGACAGTGCCTACATAGAAGGGCCCGAGTGGAGGGCCAAGCAGGGCCACATAGCCGAGGTTATGGCAAGAAATACGGCGAACAACATAGCGGTAAGCTCTGGCAAAAAGGTGGGTAAAAAGGAGAGCTATCTGCCGCATCTAAATATCATCTGCGTTATGGACAGCGGTGACGGGGCGGCCTTCGTCTACAGGGACAACAAAAGAGGACTTATGATACCGATGCCGATAGTGGGCCATTGGCTCAAAAAGGGGTGGGGCTGGTACTGTAAAAACTCCAAGCTCAACAAAATACCGAGGATTCCCGGACTTTAAGTTACAAAAGTTGCAAAAGAATTGAGCCCGTTTAAGTATAATACACGAAATTTTAATAAGGAGGCGAAAATGGCTAAACTGACAGGATTTGAA
>JAMOUF010000240.1 GCA_027068245.1 Campylobacterales bacterium
TGGCTCATATACCAGTTGCGCAAATTTATCCAGTCTCGAAAGGCTTGAGAGGCTTGGGTGGATGAAGGGGAGAGTGGCCGATGAATATCGATATCACTTACAATCCCTTTGGGGAGAAGTTTTAGCAAAGTGATGAATTTTGACTTTGGCAAGGTTACGGTTAGGATGGTATGATCTTTGTTGGGATCGAATGTGGCTAAGAGTTTGTTGGCTTTAGGTGTGAGGGTACTTAGGATTTGAAGGAGCTTTTTTCGGTTTTTGGCTCTTTGGATGGTTTTTAGTTCGATGCGTCTTTGGATTATCTCTTTTTGCTCTTGGATGAGGGTCGCAAGGGTTGACTCATCTACCTCGAATCCATCGACTTCGATCTTTTTGCCTTTGGGTGTAACGGTAATGAGTGAACTCTGTTTTGGTGCACCTACAAAGAAATCGAGCGTCGATGGGTTTACTTCATTCGATATGAAAATATCGACACTAATCGACTCCTCTTTTGTAAGGTTATCGAGCACTTCGAGAGTGAGAGGACGAAGTTTGTCGAGTGGCAGAGCAAACTCTTTGGCGATAATCTGGATGTAGGCATCCTTTAGGCTAAGCTTCGACAATCCCCCCCCCTATGGGCATTGCGTGGCTCGAAAGGCTTAAAATGGTGGCGATAGAGAGAGTGAGAAGGGCTCTTTTCATACTTTATCCTTTTTGAAGTAGTAAAAGCATATTCTATACTAATTCGTAAAGTCAAAGATTGATTTAAGTCAAGGAATAATAAAATGTATAACAGATTTTGAATAATTTTTATTTGAGTTTTTATACAAAATAAAGGTTATATCTTAATCAAAAATTGCCTTAGCTTTTTTCATTATAATCTCTGAAGTATATTAGGGAAGTCGCCCGCCGCGACGGGCGTATCCGGATACTCTCTCCAGGCTCAGCACTCATCTTTCAAGATAGCGCCGTTGGCCGCGTTGGTGACGAGGGCTCTGTATTGTCGTAGCCATCTGCCTTTTATATCTTTTACTTTCGGTTTGAACTCTTTTCTTCTCTTTTCAAGCTCCTCATCGCTCAGTTTTACCTCAAGCGTATAGGTATCCACATTTATATATATCTCGTCTCCATCTTTTAAAAGCCCTATAACCCCGCCTTCTGCCGCTTCCGGGCTTACGTGTCCTATACTCGCGCCTCTTGTGGCCCCGCTAAAGCGGCCGTCGGTTATCAAAGCCACCTTGTCGCCCAGGTTCATACCGGCTATGAGGCTGGTTGGAGCCAGCATCTCCTGCATACCAGGCCCACCTTTTGGTCCCTCGTATCGTATCACCACCACATGTCCTGGCTGAACTTTGCCGGCCAATATACCGTCAATCGCCTCTTGCTGGGAGTCGAAGCAGATGGCTTTGCCGGTGAATTCTCTCATATTCTCATCAATTCCGGCCGTCTTTACTACGGCTCCCTCTTTTGCAAGGTTGCCAAAGAGTATAGCCAGGCCGCCCACCTGGCTGTAGGGGTTGTCGATGGGGTGGATGATGGATGTATCGATTATCTTTGCATCTTCTATTCTATCACCAACCGTTCCCCCTTCTATGACCGGGTTATCCAGATACAAAACGGTGTCGCTTCTTTTGCTGGCCTCTTTCATAACCGCGCTGACGCCGCCCGCTTTGTGGATATCCTCCATATGGACCGTCTGCAAACTTGGACTGATTTTTGCTATATGCGCCACATGTTTGCTGATTTCGTTAAGGCGCGCCAAATCAAAATCCACTCCAGCCTCTTTGGCAATAGCCATCATATGTAAGACGGTATTGGTGCTGCCCCCCATCGCCATATCCACCACAAAAGCGTTGTGAATAGCCTTTTCGTTTATGATGTTTCTTATTTTATACCGCTGTGTCAGCTCCTCGTCTTTTGCTATTTCGCAGATTCTTCTGGCGGCTTTTCTTAAAAGCTCCTCTCTCTCAGGCGTCAGGGCCAAAATGGTGCCGTTGCCTTTTAGCGCTATTCCCATAGCCTCCATCAGCGTATTCATGGAGTTTGCGGTAAACATTCCGCTGCAACTTCCCCCACTGGGACAGGCCTCGCACTCTATCTCATAAAGCTCCTCCTCGCTCATCTCGCCCTGGGCCACCTTACCTACGGCCTCGAAAGCCGTAGCCAAATCGACAGGCGTGCCGTCGCTTAGATGTCCCGCTCTCATAGGCCCGCCACTTACAAAAAGGGAAGGGACGTTTACCCTCAAAGCTCCCATAATCATCCCAGGCGTTATCTTGTCACAGTTGGGAATGGCGATGAGCGCGTCAAGTTTGTGAGCGTTCATAACGGTTTCTATGGAGTTGGCTATAATCTCACGGCTGGGCAAAGAGTAGAGCATCCCGTCGTGTCCCATGGCTATCCCGTCGTCTACGCCGATGGTGTTGAACTCAAAAGGGATACAGCCATTTTTTCTTATCTCGTCTTTGATGATTTCGGAGTATCTGTTTAAAAAGAAGTGCCCCGGAATTATCTCTATAAATGAGTTGGCGACCCCGATAAAAGGCTTGTCGAAATCCTCATCCCTAAGGCCCGTCGCCCTTAACAGACTTCTGTGGGGCGCGCGCTGATACCCCTTTTTTATCTCATCGCTTCTCATCAAATCTCCTTGGTTTTTGCCGTATTATATCCTATTTACAATTTAAAAATTTTTAGTTATAATTGCAATCCCAATTATGCGGGAGTAGCTCAGAGGCTAGAGCACCACCTTGCCAAGGTGGGGGTCGCGGGTTCGAATCCCGTCTCCCGCTCCAAAGGCCCGGGTGGCGGAATTGGTAGACGCAAGGGACTTAAAATCCCTCGGAGGTTTTCTCCGTGCCGGTTCAAGTCCGGCCCCGGGCACCAGAGCCCGTATTGGCGCCATAGCCAAGTGGCTAAGGCAGGAGCCTGCAAAGCTCTGATCCCCGGTTCGAATCCGGGTGGCGCCTCCATTTTTATCTCTCTTCGTTTATCCGGGGAGGTGGCGGAGCTGGTTGAACGCACCGGTCTTGAAAACCGGCGTAGGTGATGAGCCTACCGTGGGTTCGAATCCCACCCTCCCCGCCATACAGGGAAATATTCGGCACTTTTACAGCGTGATGGGGAGATGGCCGAGCGGTTGAAGGCGCACGCCTGGAACGCGTGTAGGGGTTAACAGCCCCTCGTGGGTTCGAATCCCACTCTCTCCGCCAGAGAGCGGCTGTGAGCCCTTGAAAAAGGGTTGACAGCTCCTCTCTAGACCCGTGCGACGCGCACCTGCGGCAACGCTTCAGGGCGGGAACGCAGCAGAGCACCGCAGGCGCGCGGGCGCCGCGGGTATCTGGGGAGGAGTCCTAACTTTTCATAAAATCCTCTATATTTTCAACTATTCCCTCTACAAGTTTTTTTCTGGCTTCGATGCTGGTCCAGGCTATATGGGGAGTTATAAGAAGTCTGTTTTTCTCTTTTATCTTCAAAAGCGCGGAATTTTTATCCAAAGGCTCACGCTCGGTCACATCCAGTCCCGCATATATCTCTTTTTTATCCAAAATTTCGGCCAAATCATCTTCGTTTACGATACCGCCTCTGCCAAGATTTAGCAAGATAGCCCCTTTTGGCAGCAGCTGCAGCTCCTCTTTGGATATGAGGTTTTTTGTATTTTCATTCAAGGGCGCGTGAATGGATACTATCTGGGAGGTTTTTAAAAGCTCATGTAGAGGCAGGCTTTTGTAGTCGGCGTTTTGGTTTTTGCCGCTTGTGGAGTGGTAGACCACCTCCGCTCCAAAAGAGGATGCCACTTTCGCCACCTCTTTTCCTATCGTTCCAAGTCCGATTATCCCCCATCTTTTGCCAGCTATCTCATAAAATGGCTTTTGGACGCAGGTAAATATACCAGATTCGCTCCAGGCGCCGCTTTTTACGAACTCATCGTAAAATCTCAGCTGCTCCAGCAGATAAAAGGCCATGGCGAAAGTGTGCTGCACCACGCTTTTGGTGGAGTATCCGGATACGTTTTTTACCTCTATGCCCTTTTGTTTCGCATACTCCAAATCCACATTGTTCATACCCGTGGCCGCCACGGCTATGAGTTTGAGTTTTTTTGCCGCATCTATCGCCTCTTTATCCATCACCACCTTGTTCGTCACCACGATATCGGCATCTTTTATCCGCTCGAACCTCTCCTGGGGCGAGGTGGTTTGGTATGTTTGCAGCTCTCCAAACCTTTTTAGAGGCGAGAGGTCCACATCGCCAAGCGTTTTGGCGTCAAGAACGACTATCTTCATCTATTCCCCCATAACAGTGGCGTAAATTTTTCTGTTGGAGCTGAAATCTCTGTGCTCGCAAAGGTAGATTCCCTGCCATACGCCCAGCACGAATCTCCCCTGGTTTACGGGTATTGTGAGAAAATTTCCATAAAGAGAGCTTTTTATATGCGCGGGCATATCGTCGCTGCCTTCCAAAGTGTGGGAGAATGGGAAATCCTCCGGCACCAGGTAGTCGGTAAACTTCAAAAAGTCCGCACGCACGCTGGGGTCGGCATTCTCGTTTATGGTAAGCGATGCGCTGGTATGGAGCAAAAAGAGGTGGCAAAGCCCGGCCTCAAAACCCTCCAGCTCCGGCAGCGCTTTTACTATATGGTCTGTGATGAGGTGAAATCCTCTTGGTTTTGCCGGAAGAGTTATCAGTTTTTGGACTATTTTCATTTGAAAATTCCCAGAAGTTTTTTGAAAAACCCGCAGCTCTCACCCTCTGCGTGGGCTGATTCTATATCCTCTTTGACTCTTTGGTTGTAGTCGTAATCTCTGATTTTTCCTATAAGCTCTTTGGCTCTTTTAAGAGCGTAATTCACCTCGCCCATCACCAGCACCACAGCCAGCCTTCTGCCTTTGTGGCTGTGTGGTTTTCCAAAAATCCTGATAAAGCTCTCTTTGCCGAAAACCTCATCCTCCACTTCCAGCACGGGGTTGAAACTCTTGCTTTGGGCTTTATAAGCCGCGCTCGCTCCGCCGCTGATATGTTTAAACCCAAGCGGCAGTCCAAGCACCGCCCTTACATGCAGGGCAAACTCGCTCTGGCTCTGTGTAATCAGCGTCACCATTCCGGTATCGTGGGGCCTTGGGCTTACCTCGCTAAAATATACCAAGTCACCCTTTATAAACAGCTCCACTCCAAAAACCCCTCTGCCTCCAAGTCCGTCGGTGATTTTTTTTGCAATCTCCTGGGCTTTTTCCTTTACCTTTTTATCCATCTGCATGGGCTGCCAGCTGAAGATATAGTCTCCATCTTTTTGCTCGTGCCCTATGGGTTCGCAAAAGATAGTCTCCTTCTCGGTTCTGGCCGTAAGCAGGGTTATCTCATAGTCAAAATCCACGAACTCCTCGACTATAAGCTCGCTGGCGTCGCCTCTGGCCTCGCTTTGGGCCTTTTGCCACGCATCTTGCAGCTCCTCTTCGCTTTTTACCACGCTTTGCCCATATCCGGATGAGCTCATAACGGGTTTTACCACGCAGGGGTATCCTATCTCCTTGGCGGCTTCTTGCAGCTCCTCAAAGGTTTTTACGAACCTGTAGGCGCTGGTTTTGAGACCCAGCTCTTCGGCTGCGAATTTTCTGATATTTTTCCTGTTCATGGTTTTACTCACCGCATCGGCGTTTGGTATCACTCTGTATCCAAGCTTCTCGGCCTCGAACAGGGCTTCCGTGTTTATCGCTTCGATTTCTGGAAGGATGTAGGTGGGTTTTTCTCTTAAAATCACCTCCAAAAGCTGCTCTTTGTTTCTCATGTCAATCACATAGCTTTTATGTGCCACCTGGTGTGCAGGGGCGTTTGGGTATTTATCCACGGCTATCACCTCGATGCCAAGCCTCTGTGCTTCGATGGCCACCTCTTTGCCAAGCTCGCCGCTTCCAAGCAGCATAAATTTTATGGAGTTGTGTTTGAGAGGGGTGGTGAAGGTCATAATCTCTCCTTTTTATTTGAACTTTTTTATTATATCCTCTTTCTCTATCAGCTCTTTTATGGCCTCTTTGGCGCTCTTTTCATCGAATACAGGATGGGTTGAGGGGTCGAAACGCCGTTGAAGTCCGGGTGGAAGGATACTGGGCGTGGATGCGGGGTTCGTTAAAAAGCGGGTAAGGTTTTCCAAAATACGGTTTTTGGAGCTGTATTTTAACAGAGCCCTTTTGTAGATTATCTCATATGGTATCTGACGGCTGTGGCAGCTGTCGCACTTTTGCTCCAGAACCTGGCTAAAAAGCAGCAGGGGGGCAGTAAGTAAAATCACTCTTTTTGCCATTTTATCTCCACCTTAGTGCCTATATCTTTATCGCTTTGAATATCCAGTTTGAAACCGTAAAGCCCGGAAAGCTCCCGGACGATGAAAAGTCCCAGCCCAAATCCGCCCTCGGCACTTTTTGAACGGAAAAACCGTTTGGTTATTTTATCCAAATCCCCCTTGTGTATACCTATTCCCGTATCCTCTATCAGCAGATGCTCTTTTGTAAGGGTGATATTCAGGTTTCCGGACTCTTTGTTGTATTTTATCGCATTTGAGAGCAGGTTGTCTATTAGGGTTTCGAGGTCCGCCGGGTCTATGTGAAGCGTTACGGGTTCGGTATATATATTGAGTTTTATATCTTTGGATTTTAGAAGATGTGAGAAGTATTCAATCCGCTCTTTTACCGTCTTGTCGGCC
>JAMOUF010000241.1 GCA_027068245.1 Campylobacterales bacterium
GCTCTCATCCGTTTCGATATAGGGACCACCTATAAGGTCGATGCAGTATGGCACGGCGGGAAACACCGCGTCCAGGCACTCCCTTATGCTTTTTGGTTTTCCGGGCAGGTTGATTATCAGGCTTTTGCCCCTTATACCAGCCGTCTGCCTGGATAGTATGGCCGTTGGCACATACTGCAGGCTCACGGCCCTCATCTGCTCCCCAAATCCAGGCAGCATCTTTTCACAAACAGCCTCGGTGGCCTCCGGCGTTACGTCCCTTTTGGCAGGCCCCGTACCTCCCGTAGTCACCACCAAAGCGCACCCTTCATCGTCACAAAGCTCTTTTAGGGCCTCCTCGATTTTTTCTCGCTCATCGGCCACGCAGCGATATACTATGTCGAAGTCGTTCTTCAGATACTCCCCCATCGTCTCCATTATGGCTTTGCCGCTTATATCCTCGTATATACCCGCACTTGCCCTGTCGCTTGCGGTTATCACACCTATTCTTATCTTATCCACTGGCAGCTCCTTTGTATTTTTCATAAAATTTATCATAATATCTTTTAAAAATAAATCTGGTAATAAGGTAAAAAAGACCCACAGCGGCCATATTGAACGCTATATCCTCAAAATCGAAATCCCTGTATGGTAAAAACCACTGTATCAGCTCTATGGCCGCCCCATATAACAAAAGTATCAAAAATTTCTTGTAAGCCGGGAAAAAATAGCTCAAATCTAACAGAAACGCCAGTGCAAAAAAAGCGGCTATATGTCTGTATTTGTCACTGTTGGCGATTTTTTCCTCACCCACATAGGCCAGATTTGAAACCATCTGCAGCCCCTCTTTTGCAAAGTGGACGCCACCAAATCCACTCTCTGCCTCGTGAGGCCAGATAGATAGAATGAAAATGGCCAGCAAAAGGGAAAAAAACAGCCCTCTTGCCAGTGCGGTTTTACTCATCTTAGCAGATGCCCCACACCTTTTATCATATACAAGGAAGCAAATGGAGCGAAAAACTCCTCAACCTCTTTGGGATTGACTATTTTGTCAAAATCCCCCTGATATACCTCTATCTCCACGCCGGCATCCTTTAAAAGCCTCAAATCCTCATCTCTCCATATGAAAAACAGCAGCTCTTTGAGAGCGGAGAGCTCGGGTTCGGCTTTGAATGGGGTTATATCGCCTCTGTATGGGTATGCGGCCTTTTTGTAAAAAAAATCCATATAGAGTTTTTTATTCTTTACAAAATTTTCCAGCTCTTTGAGTTTTATCCTTTTTGGAAGGGTGTTGAAAAATGCGGGAGAGAGAAGCTGGAGCTTTTGAACTCTTTTACCCTCTTTCACATCTTTCACTGCCTCTTGCAGAGCTTTTTGTGCCCCATAACTAAATCCCGCCAGGTTGTACATATCAAAATCCAGATACTCTTTGAAAAGCGCCTTTTCGCCTCTGAAACCGAACCCGCTAAAAAACCTCATGTATCTCTCTTTTTATATCCTTTTTAGTCAAAGACTCTTTGCTTAGCAATATATCTCCAAGTCTTTTTATAATCTCTTTCTTCGAGGATACAAACTCTTTACTTTGCTCCAAAGCCTTGTTCACAGCTGCCTCTATCTCATGTAGGCCGCCAAAGAGCCCCTCACCCATGGCATAACGCTCTATCATCTCCTGTGCCAGCAGTTTTGCCTCTTTCAAATCCTCCGCACTTAT
>JAMOUF010000242.1 GCA_027068245.1 Campylobacterales bacterium
GATGATACACGCTCTTATAGACGCCCTTTTGGGTGCGGCAAATTTCGGAGATATAGGGGAGCTCTTTCCAGACAGCAGCGACAGATACAAAGGCATAGATTCCAAAGAGCTTTTAAAAGAGGTAAAAGAACTTTTGCAAGAGTGCGGCTTCGAACCCGTAAAGGTAGATATAACTATTATGGCCCAGGAACCCAGGCTCTATCCTTACAAACTGCAGATGGCCGCAAAAATCGGCTCGATTTTGAACCTGGAAAAACATAGAGTCAACATCAAAGCCACCACCACCGAAGGTCTGGGATTTATAGGACGGGCCGAAGGCATAGCCGCCAAGGCCGTAGCCACTTTAAAATATTACAACTGGAGCGAAGATGAGAGTATTGATAGTCGAGAGTGAGATATATTTGGCACAGAGCATTGCCTCCAAGCTTGCGGAAGAGGGATATGCGTGCGAGATTACCGCTTCTATAAAAGAGGCTGAAAGAAGCGATGATTTCGATGTGGTTCTACTCTCCACCAACATCAACGGACAGGATTTCTACCCCCTTATAGACAAATTCAGGGATAAAATCATCATACTTCTGGTCTCCTACATATCCCAGGACACCGTTTCGGAACCTTTGAAACGAGGTGCCAACGACTATATACTCAAACCCTTTATGATTGAGGAGCTAAAAAGAAAAATCAATCACCTCAGGGAGTTCGAGAGGCTGAAAAAGATAAACGAGACATATGAAAAATATATCGATTACGCCTTCAAAGACCTCAGCGTGGAAAACATCTCCGTAAAAGAGCCCCTGCCACTCTTTTTGAAAACCAACTATCAAAAATACGCCGACGCATACGCCTTCGCCTTCGCCAAAAAGCTGAACGAGGTCTTCAAGTTCTATCCCCTGACACAAAAGGGAGCTCTTGGCCAAATTAAAAGTGAAAAATCTTCACAACTGCTCTACATTACCGAGTTTCAAAACCTCAAAAGAAGTGAAAAGACACAATTTTTGGAGATAATTAAGGATAAAAGGGCGATAATATCCACCACCGAGAGCGAGGATTTGGAGTTCAACACCATCGAGATAAAGAGCGAGAACAAGATTTACGACATTAACGATATATTAACCATCGACGAATACGTAAAGTATATAATTATGAATTACCAGTCGAAATTTCCGGATACGATGCTCTCGAAGAAACTGGGAATTTCGAGAAAAAGCCTTTGGGAGAAGAGGAAAAAGTATGAAATCTTCAAAAAACGATAGTCTCTATATCGACAAAGAGGCCCTTGCCACCCTCTCACTGGTCCAGGAGGGGCTTTTGAACCCCGTTGATGGACTTATGGGAGAAAAAGAGGCGCAAAAGGTCGATGAGAGCAAGGAGTATATGGGAAAATCTTTTCCTTTCTCTTTTATACTCGCACCTGCTGGAAAGAGAAATGAAGAGATTTTGAAAAAAACCAGGCCCGGAACGAAACTTGACCTGGTGGTAGAGGGCAAAAAGGTGGGTGAAATCCACACCAAAGAGATATTTGGTATAGACCCGGTAAAAAGGCTCAAAAACATCTACGGCACCACCGACATATCACACCCCGGTATCAAAGCTACGCTAAAAAGGCTTGGCAATTACGCCATAAGCGGAGATTTTTGGGTGGAGTTCGAGGAGATAAAACGGGCCAAGGAGAAAATCGCCAAAAAGAA
>JAMOUF010000243.1 GCA_027068245.1 Campylobacterales bacterium
CTTTTGGTATGTGTGGCTTTTGTATCCGAAATCGAACAGCGTGTAGTTGAGTGCCAGTGAAGCCTGCCATACCTCCTCATCCTCTCCTTTGGCGAAATTTTTGGCATAGTTGGCGTCCAAAAACAGCTTTGGATAGTAGAGAGATTTCGCCTTCTTCAGCTCTTTTTTGCTCTTTCTTACATCCAGATAGTACTCTTTTATCAGGTATGGGGTGGAGTTTTGTCTCTTTAGGCTCTCTTTGGCTTTTGCAAAGGCGTCAAAAGGTGCTCCTATCAAAGCGCTTAGGTGTGCTTTGATGGCCTGGATGGCGTTTTGAATGGAGATTTTTTTCGATTCGACGCCAAGAAGGGAACTTTTTATCTTCAACTTCTCAAGGGGCGGCCTTTTACCCAGAGCCACCTCTTTTTTTACCGCCTCATAGAGGCTTTTAAGCGCTTTTATATGGGCATCAGTGGCCTTTTCGCTCTCTTTTAGTCCCAGGGCTTTGAAATAGAGGGCCTTGATGTTGTAGATGAGCTCCTCTTTGGTAAGTTTGTAGCCGATTTCCATCTTTTGGGCCGAAAGTTTGGCTACCTCTATCTGGGCCAGGTCCGCAAAACCCTTGAAAAGGGCCACGCTGTATCTGCCGCCAAGAGAGGTTATATCCTTGCTGGTGGTTATGCCGGGCGTAATTGGAGGGGTCAGCGGTTTCAGGGTTCTTGGCACGTTGTAGTGGTTGTATGCGCCGTTGATATCTACCTGCCCGTAACTTTTTGCCTTGACGGCCTCCTTTTGCTCCTTTTGCATCTTTACGGCCAGCTTTTGGGCCTGCAGGGTGGGGCTGTGGCTCAGTGCGGTCTCAATCGCCTCTTGCAGGCTCATCCCAAAACAGAGTGTGGTTAGGGCCAAAAATATGGATTTTTTCATACTGTCCTTTTCATTAGTCGTTTTCGATTCGTAGGTTTTATGTTAATTAAAGTTTATTAATTTTGAGTTAATTTTGCTCAAAAGTGATCCCTATACTCACCGCTGTCCTGATTCCAGGCCGAAAGTCGTACTCGTTGCGAAAAACGGCATAAAGCGATAGCTGGTAAAAAAGCCATCGTCTCCAGAACCTGCTCTCATACTGGGCTCCGGATAGAATGTAGTTCAACCTGTAACCCTGGCGGCTGTTTTGATTGAAGAAAAACTGGAGTTTGGGTACCAGCGTCTTATACTTTCCCAAAGAGACGTATGAGGCCAGGGTATGGGTGAATTGATGCTCCTTCAGCGGTTTTTGCTCGAACCTGTAGCTGTTCTCGAAGGATAGAACGGATTTTTTTCCAATTCTTCGCTGCAGTGAGGCAAAAAGCGTGTTGTCCGTTTTGTTTACGGCGTAGTAAAAAAGCCTGTCGCCAAAATATATCCAGCTATTATCGCCTATATAGGCGGTATCTTCCCAAATAGCCGCCACAAAGGGGTCTAAAGAGGAGTTTTTCAGTTTTATGCCGGCCCTGTATCTTAGGTTGTGTTTTGTAAGATACTGGATTCCAAGCAAAAAGGAGCTGTTTTTGATGGAGTCGGAGATGGTTTTTTGGGTGTTTTCGTCTATGTCCTCGCTTCTTTTATAGTCGCTCAAAAATAGATAGAGCCTCTTTTGCGCTCTTGGCAGGGTAAGGTTTGCTCTGATGTTGAATCTGAATTTCGTCCCTTTTCTGCTCTCGCTAATGGCTCCTATGGAGGTTCTGATGGAGAAACGCTGTTTTATAGCGGTATCGTTACTCTCCCCAAGGGCCATATCCAGCTCCCTCAACAGTTGGGAAAGGGATCTTAGCGTCTTTTTATAAAGCAGATCCGCCTCCGTTGTCAGGGCGTAAAGGTTGATGGCTAACAGCAGGCTAAGAAAGTATCTCATTTGCCAGCTCGAACCTGTTCGCGGTCATTATATGGATTTTTGGATGGAGTCTTAGCAGCTCCTCAAAAAGGCCCCGGCTTAACTCAAACCCCACCTCATACTCCTTCTTCTCCCCATCCTTGTGGGCTTTGTATAGCTCGTCTATCCACCTGTTCGGCACGTTTATGCCAGGCACGTGGCTGGCGAGAAACTGGGCGGTTTTGAGGCGGGTTATGGGGAAAAAACCCAGTATGAGCTGGGCCGTTTTGCGCTCACCGGTAAATTCGCTTTTCGCCTCTTCAAAAAGCTGAAGCAGCAGTTTTACGTTCTCGATGTCGAAGACGGGCTGGGTGATGACTCCCACGGCTCTGTGCTCTATCTTTTTTCTGAACCTCTTTTGAAGGGTTTTTGGGTTTTTGGCGTATGCGTTGCTGACGGCAAAAGGGAATATCCGCTTTGGTTTTACCTTGAACTCCTTGCCCGCGTAATCTATACCGGCGTTGAAACATTTGATGATATCCAAAAGCAGCGTGCTGTCACCCTCGAAACACCCTTTGGTATTTGGCTGGTCGCTGATTTTCGCCGGGTCTCCAGTCAGGGCCAGTATCGCCCTTACGTCGAAGTCGTTGGCCCCAAGCAGGTCGGACTGGAGCGCAAGCTTGTTTCTGTCTCGCATACTCATCGTCGCGATAACCGGTTTTTTGAATTTCTGCTGCAGTTTTACCGCAGCCAGTATTGAGCTGTATTTGAGCTTTGCCAGGGGGTTGTCCGTGGTGCTGAAGGCGTCTATCTTTTTGTGAAGTCCCAGCTCTTCTATCTTTTGGGTAATGTTGTCTATGGTAGGCAGATGTCCGGGTGTGGTCTCCAGGGATATATACCTGCCGGTTTTAAGTTTTTTTATGAGCCTCTCAAACATCTCTTTCCTTTATAAATACTAACTTAATTTTAATCAAATCTTCGTTAAAATCAGGTAAAAAAGGGTATAAATGAAACTTTGCGTCTTTGATTTCGACTCAACGCTGATGGATGGCGAGACGATAGACTTTCTGGCCGCTCCTTTGGGACTTAAGGACAAGGTGGCCGAGATTACCGAGATGGCGATGAGGGGTGAGCTGGATTTTTTTGAGAGCCTGATAACCAGGGTGAAACTTTTGGAAGGGCTTGAGGTGGAGCAGGTAAAAAGGATTTGCCAAAACCTCCCTTTTATGCCTGGTGCCAAAGAGACGGTGGAGGAGCTGAAAAAAAGGGGCTATAAGGTTGTGGTTTTCAGCGGAGGGTTTAGGTGTGCCACCTCGTATGCCAGGGAGGTTTTGGGGCTGGATGCAGACTTTAGCAACATACTGCACTCAAAAGACGGGTATCTGACTGGCCTTGTTGGTGGGGAGATGATGTTCGATTTTAGCAAAGGTGATATGCTGGAGCGTCTTCAGAGGCTTCTTGGTATATCCAAAGAGGATACGGTAGCCGTTGGTGATGGGGCCAATGATAGAAGTATGTTCAAGTATGCCGGCAAAAGGGTGGCTTTTTGCGCCAAGGATATTTTAAAAAGGGAGGCAAATATCATCATAGAGAAGCGGGATTTAAGAGAGATTTTAAACTATATAGATTAAAATGGAGGATGAGATGAAGTGGTTGTTGATATTTTTACTCACAGTTTCTGTAACATTAGCAAAGGAGTCAAAGATGAGAGTAGTCAGCCCCGCCTTTGAAAATGGTGGAATGATCCCGGCAAAATACACCTGTGACGACGCGAATATATCCATACCTTTGGTATTTGTGAGCGTGCCCCATGATGCAAAAAGCATAGCCGTGGTTATGGATGACCCGGATGCGCCCGTTGGAATTTTCGTCCACTGGGTTATCTACGACATACCGACCCAGATAGAGGCGTTGCCCGAGGGCATTCCAAATGTTCCTGAGCTCGAATACGGCATAAAGCAGGGTATCAACGATTTTGGCGAGATAGGTTACGGAGGTCCCTGTCCGCCTCCAGGGCATGGGCCCCATAGATATTTCATAAAAGCCTACGCGCTTGATCGGGTGCTCTATGCGGATCCGGGCCTTAGCAAAGCCGAACTTATGGAGCTTATAGAGCCTTTTATCTTGGATGAGGCCGGTTTGATGGGAGTGTATGAGCGCTGAGATCTATGTAGGCACCAGCGGTTTTTACTATAGGCACTGGGTGGGGATTTTCTACCCGCCCGATCTGCCAAAGAGCCGGTGGCTGGAGTATTATATGGAGCATTTCAATACGCTCGAGATAAACTCCACCTTCTACCGAACCCCCTCTTCAAAGACTATCGAGCGCTGGAGCGAACTGGCGAAAGAGGGGTTTTTATACTCCCTCAAAGCCCCAAGAATTATCACCCACTATAAAAAACTACAAGATTGCCGGGAGGATGTGGAGGCCTTTTTGAATCTTTTGCAGCCACTAAAGCCCAAAGTGGGGGCCGTTTTGTTTCAGCTTCCCCCATCCCTGCACTACGATTTGAAGCTTTTGAAAAACTTTTTGGATATTTTGCCCCCTCTATACCCCTATGCCGTGGAGTTTAGGCATAAGAGCTGGTATGAGGAGGAGGTTTACGAGCTTTTGAAAAACAAAAACATAGCCTTTTGTATCCACGATTTCTCACGCCGCCAGACCCCCTTCGTGGTAACGGCAGATTTTATCTATATCCGATTTCACGGCAAAAACGGCAGATATATAGGAAGCTACGATGATGAGGTGCTGGCAAATTGGGCGCAAAAAATCAAGGAGGCGGCCAAAAGAGAGGAGGTAAAGAGGATTTTTTGCTATTTTAACAACGACTTTTACGGATACGCGATAAAAGACGCCAGGCGGCTCATCTCACTTTTGAAAAGCTAATGCGATTATGGGGTAGCTTTTATCCTCTTTTTTCACCGTATAGACCCTCTTATCTTCCATCTTTTTAAACCCGGCTTTCTCAAAGAGGTTTTGAAGCTCATTTGGATAAAATCCGAAATGATAGACTCCATCGTTGCCCCTTTGGTGAAAACCGCCGTCCTCCTTGTAAAGGTCCGCCACAACCAGGATGCCTCCACTTTTTAGCGAGTCGTAAAGCCTCTTTGCCAGAGCCTGCAAATCTTTTATATGGTGCAGCGTCATAGAGGTTACGACAGCATCGAATTTTCTATCCGGATAGGCTGTAAGTCCACATCCGGGGAATTTTTTATCATACTCCTCCACCATATTCTGTGAGGTATCGAAACCCGTAAGCTTCGTGGCGGCGTCTTTTAGGTGCTGGCTCACAAGACCAGTGCCGCATCCAAAGTCCAGTATCTCCCCTTTGACCCCGCACTTTATGGCAAAGTCGGCCACGGCTTTTGCCACTTCCACCCGGCGTCTGTTTCTATCCCACTCCCTGGCCTCTTTATCGAACCTATTCACCCTTTAGTCCCAGACAATTTATCGCTATGCCTCTGATTTTTCTGGCCTGATAGTCCAGCTGGAACCACTTCTCAAACACCTCTTTGGCGTCTATTTTCCCGGCCCTTTCAAAATCAAGTGAGCCATCCGCTCTTTTGGGTATCTCTTTTTCCAAAAACTCATACATCTCGTTACGCATCTTCTCATATTTTTTGAACTCTTTTTTTGCGGCCTCTTTATCCATAGCAGCTCCTTTTTTGTGCTATTTTATCAAAATTGGGCTATAATTGCCGCAAAAAGGATTATATTGAAGCCTGTGTTTACGAAAAATGAGGTGTTAAAGTATCACGAATACCCCCGTGCCGGAAAGACGGCTATAAAGCTTACCAAACCCGTGGAAAACGCAAAAGAGCTATCCATAGCATACTCCCCCGGCGTCGCGCTGCCCTGCCTTGAGATAGAGCGGGATAAAAATCTGGCATACAGATATACCAACAGGGCGAATCTGGTGGCCGTCATCAGCGACGCCACGGCGGTTCTTGGCCTTGGAAAACTGCGTCCGGAGGCCTCGAAGCCCGTAATGGAGGGCAAAGCGGTGCTTTTTAAAAAATTCGCCTTTATAGACGCTTTCGACATAGAGCTGAATGTGAGGGAGGTAGATGATATAGTCAAGGTGATAAGTGCCATGACGCCCACCTTTGGAGGTATCAACCTGGAGGATATCTCCGCGCCCAGATGTTTCGAGATAGAAAGAAGACTTCAGGAGATTTGCGATATACCTGTATTTCACGACGACCAGCACGGAACCGCCATCATCTCCGCAGCGGCCATAATCAACGGCCTCTCGATGGTTGGAAAGAGGCTGCAGGATGTAAAAATCGTCATCATTGGTGCCGGGGCTGCAGGTATCGCCGCAGCCCGGATGTACGACTATCTGGGGGCCAAAAACATCATTTTAGTAGACAGCAAAGGCCCGGTAACCAGACACCGGAAGGATTTAAATCCCTACAAGGCGGACTGGGCCGTAAGCGAGGATATAAAAACACTGGCCGAGGCTTTGAAGGGAGCCGATGTGGTTATAGGAAACTCCAAAGCCGATATCATAGACGAGGATATGGTAAAGAGCCTTGCCAAAGATGCTCTACTCTTTACCCTCGCCAATCCGGACCCGGAGATTAAACCCCAAAGGGCCAAAGCGGTAAGAGATGATTTGATAATAGCCACCGGCAGGAGCGACTATCCAAACCAGGTAAACAATGTATTGGGATTTCCCTTTATATTCAGGGGTGCTTTGGATATAAGAGCCAGCAAGATAAATATGGAGATGAAAAAGGCTGCTGTCTACGCTTTGGCAAACCTGGCTAAAAAGGAGGTGCCCTCATAT
>JAMOUF010000244.1 GCA_027068245.1 Campylobacterales bacterium
GGGCTTGGAGAGTTCAGGGAGTTGGTGCTAAACTGCGGCTTCCATCTGCTAAAACTCGATTTCAGGGAGCATAAAAACAAGATTAAATCGGCTCTGGCGGAGATTTTATCATATCTTGGGTATGCGGACAGCGACTTTTTGAGCCTGCCCCAAAAGGCCCAGGAGGAGATAATCACAAAGGCGATAAAAAAACCGGCCATAAATCTGCTGGAGCTTTATGAGAAGATAACTCCCAAAAGTTTCGAGATAGTGGAGGCCTTCTTGAAAATCAGATGGGCCAAGGAGAAGATAAACAAACGCTCCATCGACAGCTTTATCCTCTCTATGAGCGAGGCACCCTCGGATATGCTAAGCGTGCTGTGGTTCGCAAAAAACAGCGGGCTTTGGATACCAAAAAAAGAGGCCCATATCTCCATAACCCCACTTTTTGAGACGATAGAGGATTTGAAAAACGCATCTTCAATCATAAAAGAGCTCTATCAAAACAGCGAATACAGAAAATACCTAAAAGACAGGGATTTCAAACAGGAGATTATGATAGGCTACAGCGATTCGAGCAAAGATGGAGGGATTTTTGCCAGCAACTTCAACCTTCACAAGGCCACGAAAGAGCTTATAAGCCTGGGAGAGGAGCTTGGCATCACATTTTTGCTCTTTCACGGCAGAGGCGGCTCCGTAAGCCGGGGCGGAGGGCCCACCGAGGCCGCCATTTTGGCAAGCCCCTACAAGGCCGTCAACGGGTTTTTGAAAGTGACCGAACAGGGCGAGGTGATAAGCTCCAAATACCTAAATCCCAAAATCGCCAGATACAATTTTCTAAAAACCCTTAGCGCTCTTTTGAAAAAGAGCCTTTACGACAGGTTCGGCATAAAGGAGCCCTGTGAGGAGAATATGGAGTATGAGAAGGTTTTGGAACATATCAGCGAGATATCTTACAGAACCTACCGCAAACTGGTTTATGAGACGCCCGGGTTTATAAAGTATTTCAAAGAGGCCACTCCTATAGAGTTCATCTCCAAACTAAACCTTGGCTCAAGACCTTCCAAAAGAAAAAAGAGCGAATCCATCGAGGATTTGCGGGCGATTCCGTGGGTATTCGCCTGGACCCAGAACCGCTCCATCATGCCCGCTTGGTATGGGGTGGGAAGCGGGCTGGAGGAGGCGGCAAAGATATTTGGCATAGAAACGCTTCGAAAAATCTATGAGGAGTGTCCCTTTTTCAAAACCACGCTGGATAACATAGAACTTATAATGATAAAGGTGGATTTGGATATTGCGAGGGAGTATAACCGTTTCGTCGAGGACAAAAACCTTGCCAAAAAGATTTTTTCAAACATCGAAGAGGAGTTTGAAAAGACAAGAAGGATGATTCTGCAAATCAAAGGAAACAGCTCTTTGCTGGAAAAGGATAAAATACTTAGAAATTCCATTCTGCTCAGAAAACCGTATCTTACGGCACTCAACCTTCTTCAGATAGAGCTAATCAAAAAATATAAATCCGCCAGATACGAGAAGCAGAGGGAGCGGCTTTTGGACCTGATACACGCAACTATAGTCGGAATAGCCCAGGGCTTGAGAAATACCGGATAATTTATGATATAATTTAAAAAAAATTTAAGGATAGGAATTGAAAGAGTTTATATTGAAACTGATTAAAGGAATTGATAGAAAAGATGT
>JAMOUF010000245.1 GCA_027068245.1 Campylobacterales bacterium
AAAACTGAAACCCGACGCCTTTATCCAGCCAAACTACATATCCTTTGAAAGTTTTTATGACGTTCCCACATACACCTTCATCCACGACCTCTCACATATAAGATACAAAGAGTTTCACCCAAAGGAGCGGGTAGAGTATTTTGAAAAAAAGCTTCAAAAAAGCATTGAACAGAGCAAAAAAATCATAACTATATCCAACTTCACAAAAAATGAGCTGATAGAGCTGAAACTGGCTAATGAGGATATGATAGAAGTCATCCCAAACGGGGTGGATGATAAGTTTGGGCCGGTATCCAAAGAGGAGTTTGAGCCAACTGGCAGAAAGTTTCAGGTAGATTACAAAAAATTTTTTCTATATGTTGGTACGCTGGAGCCCAGGAAAAACTTGAAAAACCTCCTTTTGGCATATCTGGATTATCTAAAGGAGACAAAAGAGCCGCTGCCGTTGATACTTGCAGGAGGCATCGGGTGGAGAAGCGAGCATTTTGACGATGTGTTGCAAAAAGCCTTGCAAAGCGGTTATGTGAAACTGGCCGGATATGTGGCGGAAGAGGAGCTTATACATCTATATGGCGGCGCTTTGGCCTTTTTGTTCCCCTCCTTTTACGAGGGCTTTGGCCTGCCGCCTCTGGAGGCGATGGCCTGCAAAACGACTGTCATCTCCTCCAATACCTCATCCATCCCTGAAGTCACCGGTGATGCGGCCATACTCATAGACCCACACAGTCCAAAGCAGATAAAAGATGCGATGATAAACATCCAGTCCGACTCTGCCCTCGCCTCCGCCCTGGCCCAAAAGGGGTTAGATAGAAGCCGCCAGTTTAGCTGGGAAAAATCGGCCAAAAGGCTTTATGAAATAGTAAAAAATGGTTAAATTCATTCTATCTCTCACGGCCGCCGAAACGGTTCTGCGACTTCTCAAGCTACTCTTTTTTCTATATATTGCGAATATTTTCGGAGCCGAAAACCTGGGGCGCTACAGCTACTTTACCTCTGTTTTCGCCATCATCTTCGTACTCTCCGATTTTGGCATTACCAAAAACATCACGCTGCAGCTGCTGAAAAAAAGAGATGTCCTATCCTCGGCCTGGCTTAGAATCGCTCTTTTTATACTCTTTTCTCTCTTTTTTATCACAGAGTCCCTGGCCTTTTTTGTCTTTATGCTCTTTTTAGGCGATGTGCTTTTTGAGCTTGTTTATGCGGTGCTAAGAGCCAAAGAAAAGTTTTTCAAAGAGAGTTTCATAAAACTACTCATCTCTTTTATCTATCTTGGCGTCATAGCCATATCCTATCTTTTTCATCTGGGGCTGGAGGAGATATTTTTCCTGCTCTCCTTCTCTTTGTTTTCGCTATCTTTATACCACTTTCTAAAACACTACAAAACAATCCCGGGTATAAAAGATATAAAGGTAAACTGGTATATCTACATAGCCCTGCTTATGACCATTGTCTACTTCAAAGCCGACATCATCATCATAAAACACTTTTTCGACTACAAAACAACCGGTATCTACTCCTCATCGATGAAAATCATAGAGATTGCAACCGTCATCACATCCATCGCCGGCACGGTGATGCTGCCAAAACTGGTAAAACGCAAGGCCTACTTCAAAGAGAACCTCCTTTTGGCCCTATTTTTAACACTTCTGTTCTTTTTTCTATCGCCTTTTATCTTAAAGCTTCTTTTTCCCAAATTTTACATCCAGGGAGCCCATCTGGTGCAAATCCTCTCTTTGGCCCTCTTTCCAATCGTGCTTAATAACTACTTTTTCACCCTCTTTTTAGCCAAAAACAAAGAGCTCTTCTACGCAGCCGTCACATCGTTTATGGCTTTATCAAACCTTTTTGGTAATATTGTAGCAGCCAAATATGGAGTGGAATATATAGCGGCCGTCAGCGTAGCTACCGAGATGATAGGTGCGGCGGCAGCTTTTTATCTATATCTATCAAAAGGGAAAAGATGGTAAACCTCATTTTATGTGGCGGCAGCGGCACCAGGCTTTGGCCCCTAAGCCGCCAGATGATGCCAAAACAGTTTTTAAAGCTGTTTGATGGCAGCTCTTTATTTCAAAAAACCGTTGAGAGAAACCGGGAGCTTTGCAACAGCTTTTTGGTGGTAGCGAACAAGGAGCACTACTTTTTGGCCCTCGATGAGCTGGAGGAGCTGGGCCAGGAGGCCTCCTTCATCCTCGAGCCCTTTGGCAAAAACACCGCAGCCGCCATCGCCCTGGCGGCTCTGAAGGTGAAGGAGGATGAGATTCTCTTCGTCACCCCCTCGGACCACCTTATAAAAGATACGCGAAACTACCAAAAAGCGGTGGAGAGGGCAAAAGAGTTGGCACAGGAGGGATACCTTGTCACATTTGGCATCACCCCCACAAAACCCCATACCGGATATGGGTATATAAAGGTATCGGGTGAGGATGTCCTGGGCTTTTTCGAAAAACCGGACAGCAAAAAGGCGGCAGAGTTTTTGAAAGAGGGAAACTATCTTTGGAACAGCGGAATGTTCTGCTTCAAGGCAAAAACCATTTTGGAGGAGTTTCAAAGACACAGACCAAAACTTCTTAAAGAGGCCAAAAAGGCTTATGAAAATGCGAAAAAGAGCCAAAATACCATAAGAATCGCCCCTGATGATATGCAAAATATGGAAGATATCAGCATAGACTACGCCATTATGGAAAAAAGCGACAAAATCAAATGCGTAAAAAGCGATTTTGACTGGAACGATTTGGGAAGTTTCGATGAGCTGAGCCAGACCATTGAGGGTTCTAAAGCCTATGAGATAGAGAGCCAAAACAACTTCGTCCTATCCAACAGAACCGTGGGGCTTGTAGGGATGGAAGATATCATCGTCATAGATACTAAAGATGCTCTTTTGATTTTGAAAAAGGGCAAAAGCCAGCTGGTAAAGGAGCTTGTCAAAGAGATTCCGGATAAGAACATTTTGAAATACCACCAAAAGGTCCACAGGCCCTGGGGCACATACGAGGTGCTGGTGACTGATAGAGGATACAAGATAAAGCGTATAGTGGTAAAGCCTGGTAAAAGGCTGAGCCTTCAAAAGCACTTCCACAGAAACGAGCACTGGATAGTCCTAAGCGGCACCGCTTTGGTGCAGGTGGGTCAAAAGGAGTATCTGGTAGGGCCCAACGAAAGCACATACATCAAATCCGGAGAGGTGCACCGCCTCTCAAATCCCGGCAAACTTCCCGTGGTTTTGCTCGAAGCACAGGTGGGAGAGTATGTGGGTGAAGACGACATTATCCGGATAGAGGACGATTTCCAAAGGGGGGATTAACCCCTTTGGGCCTCGAAGTTGTCCTTCATCGATATGTAGCTGTTTAGCGCGCTTACATAGGCCCTGGCGCTGGCTATCATTGTATCTATACTAAGCCCGTGTCCTATTACGGCCGGCCTGTCTTTTTCAAAGACCACCTTCACCACCACTTTAGCCAAGGCGTCTTTGCCTTTGCTGACCGCTGTCACCTGATAGTCATTCAGCGTCCCTTTGTAGCCGCTGATTCTGTCAATCGTCTTAAAAATGGCGTCTATCGTCCCATCGCCAATTCCAGCGTCCGTCACCTCCTCGCCCCTGTGCTCTATCGTCACAGCAGCACTTGGGACGCCCTCGCTGCAGTCGCTTATCTGCAGTTTTTTCAGTTTATATACTTCCGGTGCGCTTGAGAGCTCGTTGGTTATAAGAACCCTTATATCATCGTCCGTTATCTCTTTTTTCTTGTCTGCCAACAGCTTGAAACGCTCGAAGGCTTTGTTAAGCTCATCTGCGCTCAACTCAAACCCAAGCTCCTCCACCTTCTTTTTAAAGGCGTGTCTGCCCGAATGTTTACCAAGCACGATGGCGTTTCTGTCAAGCCCTATATCCTCGGCCCTCATAATCTCGTAAGTTTCCGTATGCTTCAACACCCCGTCTTGATGTATTCCGCTCTCGTGGGCGAAGGCGTTTTTACCCACCACCGCTTTGTTCGGCTGGGGCTCTATGCCGGTTATAGCCGCCACCAGACGGCTGGTTGGGTATATCTCTTTCGTGTTTATGTTGGTATCGATATCTTTGAATATATCTTTCCTGGTCTTTATCGCCATCACTATCTCTTCCAAAGCGGCGTTTCCGGCCCTCTCTCCAAGCCCGTTTATGGTGCACTCCACCTGCCTGGCCCCATTTAAGACGCTGTAAAGCGAGTTCGCCACGGCAAGTCCCAAATCGTTATGACAGTGAACCGATATAACGGCCCTATCCCCTATGAAATCTTTCAACTCCTTTATCATCTCTCCCATCTCATGGGGAAATCTGTAACCAACCGTATCCGGAATGTTGATGGTTTTGGCACCAGCTTTTATCACCTCATCTATTATCTCTTTCAAAAAGCCCATCTCGCTTCTGCCCGCATCCTCACAGCTAAATTCCACGTCCTCCACAAACTCCTTGGCGTATTTTACTGCCTCCACCGCCCGTCTTATCACTTCATCGGGCTTCATTCTTAGCTTATACTCCATATGTATAGGACTTGTGGCTATGAAGGTGTGTATCCTTCTGTGTTTCGCATCCGCCACCGCCTCGCCGGCTGCTTTTATATCCTTCTCCACCGCCCTTGCCAAAGAGCAGACGGTGGACTTTTGCACCACCTGGCTTATCTTTTTTATAGCCTCGAAATCCCCGGGACTCGCCGCCGCGAAACCGGCCTCTATGATATCCACCCCAAGCCTTTCAAGCTGCTTGGCTATCTGGATTTTCTCCTCGGTATTCATAGATGCTCCCGGACTTTGCTCCCCATCTCTCAATGTTGTATCAAATATTTTTACAATTTCAGACATTTTTTTATCCTTTTTAAATTTTATAACAGATATATGGTTGCAGTGATTATAACAAAAAGATTAAAGGGGCAGCAGAAGGTTTTTTATCTCGATTTTGGGAAGATATTTCTGGGATTTTATAACTCCGATATCAATTTTTTTCAAACTTCATCCTTTTTCTAATCAAAAAGTATCCGGCCCTAATTATACCAGAAAATATATACAGTGTGATAATTATTGTCAGCAACTCTATGGGGTATAGATACAACAGCCCAAGCAGAAGTATCAAAATAACCAGTATCCGGATGATGTGTATCTTTTTCAGCTCTATCTTTTTGAAACTTGGATAGCGGATGTTGCTAACCATCAGCAAAGCCACGCCCAGCGTCATCAACACTATCAAAAATCTCAAAGGGGTTAAATCGTATTTTAGATAGAGAAGTATCCAGCTGGCTACGAAAACGGCGGCCGTTGGGATGGGAACGCCTACAAATACGCTGGGCTCGCTGCTTGGGGCCATCACGTTGAACCTGGCAAGCCTGATGGCTCCAAACACCACGTACAAAGCGGCCACCATGGAGCCAAGCTTGCCGTATCCGGCCCCAACCGTCTGATAAAAAAGGATAGCCGGAGCCACCCCAAAGGCCACAATGTCCGCCAGGGAATCGAACTCCATCCCAAACTTGCTGGTGGCGTTGGTAAGCCTTGCCACCCTTCCGTCAATCCCATCCAAAATCAGCGATACGAATATCAGCCAGGCGGCCTTCTCAAAATCGCCCTTAATAGAGGCGATGATGCTTATGACCCCTACAAAGATGGAGAGGGCCGTAAAAAAGTTTGGAAAGATATATCTGATATCGAACGACTTTTCCACTACTCCTCTTTATCTTTTTTATCCTCGGAGTCCTCTTCAGGCTCCTCTTTTTTCCTGTGGGCCTCCTCTTTGGCCTTTTCCAAATCATCCTCGTCGTTTACCAGCAAAGACTCTTTTTGGCTCTCCTCTTCAAACTTTTTGATGATATCTCTGACCTCTTTACCCTCTATCACCTCTTTTTCCAAAAGCACCTTCACCATATTTTCGATAGCCGGGGCATACTCTTTGAGCCTGCTTTTGACATACTGGTATCTGTTCTCCAAAAACTGCTTTATAAACTCGTCAATCTCTTCTGCGAGCTTCTCGCTATACTCTTTTACAGGCTGCAGCCCGCCGCCAAGGAACATGTTTTTCTGCTTCTCCAGCACCATCAGTCCGGCCACGTCGCTCATACCATACATGCTAACCATCGCTTTTACTATATCGGTGGCCCGCTCCAGGTCGTTTGCAGCCCCGGTGGTTATCTCGCCCAAGAATATCTCCTCTGCGGCCCTGCCGCCAAGAAGCGTGTCTATCTCAGCCACCAGCTCCGCCTTTGTCATCAGGTATTTGTTCTCTTCCGGAGTGTTTAGCGTATAACCCAAAGCGGCGAGTCCTCTTGGGATGATGGATACCTTCGTAACCTTCCTGGCGCCCTTGGTGGTCTCGGCTATCAGCGCATGTCCGCTCTCGTGGTAGGCTACGATTTTCTTCTCTTTTGGAGAAATCCTTCTGCTCTTTTTCTCAAGTCCGGCAATAGCCCTCTCAACGGCCTCCAACAGGTCTTCTTGCTCCACCTTTTCCTTGTTTTTCCTACCGGCAAGCAGTGCGGCCTCGTTTACGATGTTTGCCAAGTCCGCCCCGGCCAGTCCGGCCGTAAGCCTGGCTATCTCTTTCAAATCCACGTTCGGATCCA
>JAMOUF010000246.1 GCA_027068245.1 Campylobacterales bacterium
GGCGGTAAGCATAACGATTTGGAGAATGTGGGTTATACCGCCAGACACCACACATTTTTCGAGATGCTTGGAAATTTTAGTTTCGGAGACTACTTCAAAGAGGAGGCCATCTCCTATGCCTGGGAGTTCGTAACCCAGGTGTTGGGGCTCGATAAAGAGAGGCTGTGGGTGACCGTTCACGAAAGTGACGATGAGGCCGAGAGGATTTGGCAAAAACATATCTCTAAAGAGAGGATAAAGAGGTTCGGGGACAAGGACAACTTTTGGCAGATGGGCGAGACCGGCCCATGCGGGCCCTGCAGCGAGATATTTTACGACCAGGGAGAGGAGCGTTTCAACTCCCCGGAGGACTACTTAGGTGGAGATGGTGACAGGTTTTTGGAGATATGGAACCTGGTTTTTATGCAGTATGAGAGAAACGAGGCCGGTGAGCTTTTGCCTCTTCCCAAACCCAGTATAGATACGGGTATGGGTCTTGAGAGGATAACGGCTATCAAAGAGGGTGTATACAGCAACTACGACAGCTCTCTTTTTATGCCGATTATCGATGAGATAAGCGCACTGGTAGGCAAAAAGTATATATATGAGGAGGGTGCCAGCTACAGGGTCATTGCAGACCATATCCGGGCCGTCACCTTTTTGCTCTCCCAAGGGGTGATGTTCGATAAAGAGGGCAGAGGTTATGTGCTAAGAAGAATTTTGCGGCGCGCGGTCAGGCACGGATACCTGCTTGGTCTGAAAGAGCCCTTTATGTATAAGCTCAGCGACAAGGTGGCGGAGCTTATGGGCGGGCATTACGGATATATAAAGGAGAAACTGCCCGTTGTTAAAGAGCAGATAAAGGCCGAGGAGGAGCGGTTTTATCAGACTATCGATGCGGGAATGAAGCTTTTTGAGAGCGAACTTGCGAAAAACCCGGCCATCTTTAGCGCAGAGGTGGCCTTCAAGCTCTACGACACCTACGGATTTCCGCTGGATTTGACCGAGGATATGCTAAGGGAGAGGGGCATATCGCTGGATAAAAAGAGGTTCGATGAACTGATGAGGGAGCAAAAAGAGCGTGCCAAGGCAGCCTGGAAAGGGAGCGGCGATTTTGCGTTCAGCGGAGATTTCAAAGAGCTTGTGGGACTTGAAAACGAGTTCGTGGGATATGAAAAAACCGAGAGCAAAACCGTTGTTATGGCGCTTTTGGACGAGAATTTCAAAAGGGTTGAAGGGCTGAAAAAGGGCGAAAAAGGGTGGATTTTACTCGAAGAGACCCCTTTTTACCCCGAAAGCGGGGGCCAGGTGGGCGACAAAGGGGAGATATGGCTCTATGAAGGCGGTAAAATAGCACAGGTGCTGGATACCAAAAAGTTTTTCGATTTGAATCTTAGCCAGATTGAGACTTTGGATGAGGTGAAGGTGGATGAGAGCGTCAAAGCCGTGGTGGACCACTCCAGAAGGGAGATTGCCAAACACCACTCGGCCACGCACCTGCTCCACTCCGCTCTAAGAGATATTTTGGGCGAGCATGTGACCCAGCAGGGGAGTTTGGTGGAGGCCCAGAGGCTCAGGTTCGACTTCTCCCATCCCAGGGCTTTAAGCAAAGAGGAGCTGGAGCGGATTGAGAACTTCGTAAACGAGGCCATAGCCAAAGGAATAGAGGCGGAGATTAAACAGCTGCCGCTTGATAAGGCGAAAGAGCTTGGGGCGATGGCTCTTTTTGGAGAGAAGTATTCAGATGTTGTGCGGGTAGTGAGCTTTGGGGATATAAGCGTGGAGCTGTGTGGCGGCACGCATGTTAGAAACACGGCGGAAATCGGCAGCTTCTTTATAACCAAAGAGAGTGGTGTTAGTAGTGGCGTAAGGCGTATAGAGGCGGTCTGCGGCACCAGTGCCGTAAAGTTGGCGAAATCCTGGAGAGAGGAGATTGAAAGGGCGAAAGAGGCTCTGAGGGCCAAAGAGCTGTTGGGGGCGATAAAGCGGCAGAAAGAGGAGATAAAAAACCTTAAAGAGGAGATAAAAAGGGCCAGCAAAGTCAATCAAAAAGAGCTTGAAAGCTATGATGTGAACGGCCTTAAGGTGATTGTAGACGAGATTGGGGGCGGGGATATAAAAAAGATTATCGACGATATCAAAAACGCCAACGAGAGCGTAGCCGTAATGCTCTTTCAAAAGAAAGGCGACAAGGTGCTTATAGCCTCCGGTTCCAAAAACAGCCCAGTCCATGCCGGCAACTGGGTCAAGGCGGTGGCCCCGGTTGTAGGAGGTGGTGGTGGAGGCCGTCCGGATTTTGCCCAGGCAGGAGGCAAGGAGCCCTCTAAAATCCAAGAGGCCAGGGCAAAAGCTTTGGAGTTCGTAAAAGGAGAGGCGTAATGGAGAGTTATCTGATATATATAATTTTTTTCCACATTTTAGGGGCCGTAATATGGGTTGGGGGTATGATAGCCATAAGAATCGCCGTCCATCCGGCTTTGCAAAACATCGCCGACGAGCATGTAAGGGTAGCCAGGGTGCTGGAGATTACGGGCAGGCTCTTTGCTTTGGTGCTCCCTTTCATAGTCATACTCATAGCCACGGGACTCTATCTGGCTTCACAGTTCGGGTTTAGCGGACATACCAAACTTAGCAGGATAGTCCACGTCAAAGAGGCGATATGGCTTGTTATGACGCTGAACTACTCTTTGATGGTCTGGCTTAGATTCAAGGCGCAGGACGCCTATTTGAAAAGCAATCTGATGATGGCGAAGAAATATCTGGCCCCCATAGCCAAATATATGCTACCACTCAACATATTTTTGGGTCTTTTGGCTATCTATTTCGGTCTGATACTTAGAGGGTTTTGAAAGGATAGATATGAAATCACTGGGAAAACATCTTTTGGCTGAGTATTACAGGTGTGACGAAGATGCGATAAACGATGTGAAAAAGGTTGAGGAGGCTTTGGTTAAGGCCGCCGAGATAGCCGGTGCCACGGTTATAGGAAGCTCTTTTCATATGTTCGAACCATATGGAGTAAGCGGGGTGGTGGTGATAAGCGAGAGCCATCTGACCATCCATACATGGCCCGAATATGGGTTTGCGGCCGTGGATGTGTTTACCTGCGGAGACCATGTGGACCCGATGAAGGCACATGAGTATCTAAAAGAGGTATTCAAGACGCAAAACGCCACTGTGGAGACGATTTTAAGAGGTGTGTTGAACATTCCGGATTTGAGGCATAAACCGGGCGGCAGCTGCATAAAGGCCAGCAGCGGCGACAAGATGGTGGAGGGGTGATGGTAAGGCTTGCCAGCGGCAGTGAAACCAGGGCCAGACTGTTGAAAAACGCAGGGATAGAGTTTATACAAAGTCCAGTGGATTTTGATGAGGAGAGTTTGCTGAAAAGTTACACCAACCCAAAAGATTATGTCTGTGAGGCCGCCAGGGGAAAGATGAGGGAGGCCGTAAAAAAATATGGCCTCGATATTCCGATAGTGGCGGCCGACAGCGTGGTGGTATCGGGTGGAAAGATATTGAGAAAGGCCCAAAACGAGGAAGAGGCATTTAGGTTGCTAAAAGAGCAGAGCGGCGCCGATGTGGATATCTTTACCTGTATGATATACAAAGACAAAGACAAAGAGATAGAGGATTTGGACAAAACCAGATACAGATTTGAAGAGTTTGACGAAGATGATATGAAAGAGTATATAAAAAGCGGCCTTTGGAAAGGAAAAGCTGGTGCTTGTATGGTGGAGGGTTTTTGCAAAAAATATATCAAAGATGTCAAAGGCAGGGAGTCCACCGCCATGGGTCTTCAGGTAGAAAGGTTGAAAGAGATTGCGTCTGTTTAGCGGAAACAGGGGGGATATATACCTGATAGACTACGGCTCGAAAAAGGCCGTATTGAAAAAGCTCAAACCCGGTAAACCCAACACCCTCACAAAAGAGGCCCGGATTTTGAAATACCTGGACTCTTTGTATGTGCCAAAACTCTATGAAGCGGGTGGTGATTATATAATAATGGAGTATATCGAGGGTATAAGTTTGAAAGAGGCGTTGCGAAAGAGTGGGAAAAGGGCCGTTAGACTGGCTCTTGTGGCCTGTAACCATCTGGATAGGATGGGTATAGCCCACAGGGAGCTTGGCAGGTATTACCACTTTATTTTTGACAAAGATTTAAAGAGCGTGAAAATTATAGACTTCGAGCGTTCCGCCTTCTGCCCGCGTCCAAGAAACGTTTTGCAGTTTTTGGGATTTTATCTAAGAGATATCGAGCTGGCACGGGCATACAGGGCCAAAAAAATCGATTTTAAAACTCTTTTGGGAAGACTTGATGTATGAGAGGGAGCTGGAGGCCCTAAAGAGGGCCGGCCGTTTCAGACAGAGGAGGATTTTTGACAAGAGTCTAAAAGATTTCGCCTCCAACGACTATCTGGGGCTGGCGCACAATCCGGATATATTAAAGAGGGCATACCAAAGGGTCAAATCATACGGCGTAAACAGCGCCAAGGCCTCCCAGCTCATAAATGGGTACACCGAAGTTCACAAAGAGTTCGAGGATAAACTGAAGAGTCTGAACCGTTTCGAGGATGCCATAACCGTTGGAAGCGGTTTTTTAGCCAATATGGCGCTGATTGAGGCACTGGTAAGAAGAGGTGATACCCTCTTTATAGACGAGGAGTTTCACGCAAGTGGAAATCTGGCGGCAAAGCTCATCGAAGGAGGAGTGGTAAGGTTTAAACACAACAGCGCCGAGGATTTGAGGAAGAAACTATCCGGAGGTGGTTATAAACGGCCTATAATCGCGGTTGAGGGAATCTACTCCATGAGTGGGGATTTGTTAAATAGGGATATATTTGGCGTGGCAGAAGAGTTCGGGGCTTTGCTTATAGTTGACGAAGCCCACAGCAGCGGGGTCGTTGGTGAAGAGATGCTGGGCGTTTTCGACCTTTTCGGTATCCATCCGGCCCAAAACCATATCAAAATGGGAACGCTGGGAAAGGCTTACGGCAGCTATGGTGCCTATATCCTGGCTTCAAAGGAGATTGTCTCCTTTTTGGAAAACCGGGCCAAAAGCATTATCTATACCACCGCTCCAAGCCTTATGGATGTGGCTTTGGCCCACGAGGGGATTGAGCTGATTGAGCGCAAGAGGAGCTATTTTAAAGAGGAGATTGAAAAAAGAAGGAGCCTGGCAAATAGGTTTGGAATAGATATGTCCGGACTGATTATCGATGTGGAGCTAAAAGGTGTGCTAAAGGTTCAGGAGGAGCTTTTGAAAAAGGGATTTTTGGTAGGGGCCATAAGGCCTCCAACTGTTAAAAGAGAGCTTATCAGGGTCATAGCCAGAGTGGGAGAGAGTTTGGAGAGTTTGGAGGAGCTTTTAGAGTGTTTGTCTGTAAAGAGCTGAAAATCTATCACGATAGCAAAATAGTCGTGGATATAAGCTTTTCCATAAAGGAGTCTTTGGCGCTGGTGGGTGAGAGCGGAAGCGGAAAGAGTCTCACGCTCAGGGCACTGCTCGATTTGCTGCCCAGTGGCTTTAAAAGAGAGCTTGAGGTGGAGTGGGAATATCCGCTTATCAGGGGAAAAACCCTCTCACTGGTACCCCAAAACCCCTTTACCGCACTAAGCCCGCTGACGCTTATAAAACACCAGTTTTTCTCTCCTGATGCGAAGAGGCTTTTGGAGCTTGTGGGGCTTGATGAGAGTTTTTTATACCGCTATCCCCCACAGCTTAGCGGCGGACAGCTGCAGCGGGTGGTGATAGCCATCGCCCTGTCACAAAATCCCAAACTTTTGCTGCTGGACGAGCCTACCACGGCTTTGGACAGCGACACGAAGGCTTTGGTGTTGGAGCTTTTTAAAAGACTTCAAAAAGAGCTTGGGTTTTTGATACTCTTCGTAACTCACGATATAGTCGCCGCCAGGGAGCTGTGTAAAGAGATAGCTGTTTTAAAAGATGGTAAGATAGTGGAGAGCGGGGATATGGAAGAGGTTTTGAAAAATCCCAAAAGCGGCTATACGAAGCTGCTTATCGAGTCAAATTTCGCATTTAGAGAGTTTAGAAAATGAAAATATTGAAGTTTTTTTTCTCACTGCTTTTCGTGTTGGCTATAGCCGCAGGAGTATTCGCCCTCTATCAAGCAGGGATAATCTATGAGAAGGTGGCCCCAAAAGCCAGGAAGATTGTAGAGTACGAACCTGAACTAACGACGAAGATTTATGACAGGAACCATAACCTGATAGCCAACATTTTCGAAAACGAGCACAGGGAGTATGTGAAATACGTGGATATACCGGCCAGGGTCATTGAGGCTTTGCTGGCGATAGAGGATACGAACTTTTTCGAGCATAAAGGCATCAATATAGACGCAATCGTTAGAGCCGTGATAAAGGATATAAAGGCCGGAAAGTTCGTAGAGGGTGCCAGCACCATAACCCAGCAGCTGGTAAAAAATATGGTTTTGAGCCGGGAGAAGAAGCTCCAAAGAAAAGTGGAGGAGATGATAATAGCCTTAATCGTGGAAAACAGACTAAATAAAGAGGAGATTTTGGAAAGATACCTCAACCAAGTCTATTTCGGTCACGGCTATTACGGCATAAAAACGGCTG
>JAMOUF010000247.1 GCA_027068245.1 Campylobacterales bacterium
CTTTATACATTTTTGGAAGAAAAGCTGCCCCATCTGGATACGGAGGGTAGGCTGAAGGTGATGGCCGAGATTTTAAACGACTATCTGGAGGAGTATGAGTTCAATCAAAAAGATAAACTAAAAAGGGATGAGTACTCCATCACCAGGTTTTTTCCAAAAAGATAATGTGCGGTTTTTTTGGCGTAGTAGGGGAGTATGACAGACAAAAAGCCGTAAGGGCTTTAAAAAGCATCTCCCATAGAGGCCCCGATTTTAGCGGTATTTACGAAGAGGATGGCCTCTTTTTGGGACACAACAGACTCTATATACTGGATAAAAGCGCCATACAGCCTATGAGGCTGGAAGGTGCCGTGCTGCTTTTTAACGGTGAGATTTACAACTACAAAGAGTTTGATGCAAAAAGCGACACCAGGGCTATTTTAAAGGCGCGCAAAATATATAAAGATGATTTTTTGTCACACCTGGAGGGTATGTTTGCCCTGGCTTTGTGGGAGGATGGAACACTTGTTTTGGCAAAGGACAGGTTTGGCAAAAAGCCTCTTTACTACCATCATACCGGTTCACAGTTTCTGTTCGCCTCGGAAATCAAAGCGATTCTCACCTATCTTGGCGGTGCTGCTTTTAATGAAAAGGCCCTAAGCGGCTATCTGTCATACGGCTCTTTGCCAAATCATCAAACTTTTTACAAAGATATTTTCAAAGTCCAGGGTGGTGAGAGGGTGGTGTTTGACGGCACCTTGAAAAAGAGTGGCTATATACTCGAAAAAGAGCCGCATAGCGCGGCTGATTTGGAGGAGCTGTTAAGCCAGAGCGTAAGAAGCCGCCTTCAGGGGGATTTCGAGGCTGCCTCTTTGCTAAGCGGTGGAATCGACAGTTCGCTTATAAGCGCTATGGCAAAAAAGGAGCAGGGCTCGCTTGCCACCTACTCAATAGGATACAAGGAGGGCAGATACAGCGAACTGCCTTTTGCCAAAGAGGTGGCAAAGCATATAAAAAGCGACCACAACGAGGTGATATACACCAAAGATGACTTTTTCGAATCACTCGAATACCTTTTGAACCATTTTGACGAGCCCATAGGCGACAGCGCCTCTTTGCCTCTTTGGTTTTTGATAAGAAAGATAAAAAAAGATGGATTCAAGGTGGTTTTGAGTGGTGAGGGCGGGGATGAGATATTTTTGGGATACAGGCAGTATTTCGAGATGGCCGATTTGCTAAAGGCCAGGGAGTTGAAATACAAAAACTGGCTCAAAAACTATTTCAAGGCACACTTTTCGCCGAACAAAGAGTGGGAGTGGTATAAAAGAGTCTGGAGTGACGAGATACTGTTTCGCTCCAGCTGCGAGGTTTTTACCGATTTGCAAAAAAACCTCTTTTTAAAGGCAAACGTAAAAGATGGTGAGAGCCTGGAGTTTTTGGATGTGGGTTATCCGGATAGGGAGGATTTTAAGTTTTTTACACAGGTGGATTTGAAAGTGAGGCTGGAATCTTTATATCTGCATAAGCTGGATATGGTCTCAATGGCCTCCTCCATAGAGGCCCGCACTCCCATTTTGGATGAAAAAATCCTCCGTGCGGCCCTTAGCCATCCCGATAGGGCGAAAGAGCCCAAATATCTGTTGAAACAGATTGCCAAAAAGTATCTGCCGCCTCAGATTGTAAAGCGGAAAAAGAGAGGTTTTTCATATCCCCATATGGAGTGGCTGATGCAAGGCGGTTTTGATGAAAAGATGGTCCAGATAGATAAAAAAGCGGGTTTTTTTAAGCAAAACCAGCTACAATTTCTTATACAAAACGCAAAAAGAAACCGTTTTTCACGCCACTTCTGGCTTGTTCTTGGTTTTTTACTCTGGTTTGAAAGGAGATTCTTATGAAACTGTTCTTTGCTATGATACCATTGAATATAATTCCCATAGGCCTCATATTTCTCGCGGATTTGGGATATATACCCAAATTTGAGAACTTTACCCTCATAGTCGCCGCACTTCTTATATTTACGCTGTCAGTAGAGCTGATGAAGTCGAGCATGTTCGCGCTTAGCGGCAGTGCCAGCTGGATGGATTTTTTCATGTCTTTGGTTTTACTGCTGGCGCTTGGGGGGTATCTTATCTACCTTTATGCCCAAAACAGACCTATCGACCCGCTTTTGTGGCTGGGATTCGAGGCCCAGGCTTTGGATGTGATAGCCGGTTTTTACATAGCCATCACCAATGCCAGAAGAGATATCGGGGTAGAGAATTAGGTTAAAATCCGTGGAAGGGTTATGCCTTTTTGTTTTTGGTATTTGCCCTGTTTATCTTTGTAACTGACTTCACACTCCTCGTCACCTTCGAAAAACAGCACTTGGGCTATGCCCTCGTTGGCGTATATTTTGGCCGGCAGTGGCGTGGTGTTGGAAATCTCGATGGTGATATGTCCTTCAAATTCCGGCTCGAAAGGGGTGACGTTGACGATGATGCCGCATCTGGCGTAGGTGCTTTTGCCAAGGCAGATAGCCAGCACGTTTCTTGGGATTTTAAAATACTCCACCGTCCTTGCCAAAGCGAATGAGTTTGGAGGGACTATGCAGACATCCCCTTTAAAATCCACAACGTTTCTCTCATCGAAATGTTTCGGGTCCACAACTTCCGCGTTTACGTTGGTAAATATCTTGAACTCGTCGCTTACGCGTATATCGTAACCGTAACTGCTAAGACCGTAGCTTATAACCCCTTTTCCCACCTGCTCCTCGCAAAATGGTTCAATCATTTTATCTTTCAAAGCCCTCTCTCTTATCCAGCAATCCGCCTTTAGCCCCATAATTTTCCTTAAACCAATTTATGATATTATAGATTACCAGTTGTCAAGTGTCAATAGCAAAATATTATATTTTTTTGGAAAAAGGTTTGTAAAAAAATTCAATAAATGGTTTATTAGATTCAAGAAGATTGCTCGCACTACTTGAAAGCTCATTTGAAGATGAAACAAAGATTCGTCTTACTTTATAATTTCTGTATTGTGGATAGTTATAAAGAAAAAGATAACAAGAGCCAAGAAACTCTTTAATCTCTTTTTGGGTAACAAGTGGAACCTGCCAATTTTTGCATTGTATAAGTAGTAATTCTTTTTCTTTGATAGCGATTATATCAATGCCCTCATCTTCTGTGCCTTTACTAAAATTTTCTATAACATCATACCCTTTGGAAGAAAAATAACGAGAGATATGTTTTTCATAATCGTTACCTTTTTTAAGATAGTTGGGAAGAGGAAAATCAAAACGCCAATTATAAATATGCATAATATCTACATTTATACCATCATAATTACGACCTTTTAGAGCGGAAAAGATAAATTCACTATTACGAGGATATTTATCAACATCCAAAACTAAATTAAAAAAGCTCCGTTTTATATGAGTTTTTTTATCTTCAATAGTAAAATTTAATATATCAGCTTTATCAACAATTTCATCCTTTTTAGGAAATAAAAGTAAAGATTTAAAAGCCTGATAGTCTTCATAAGAAGAACGAAATTGTGTATAAAAGAACAACCTACCATTTATATATTGACGAATTTTATAAAAATTTATTTTACTCATAAAAAGATTATACAAAAAAGGAGAAGTTAATCCCCTTTTGATTTAAAATTATCAGAGAAGAAATGAAAAAGAGTATCTATCTTACCATCAAGTTTATGCAATGTTGGAATTAAAGTATCCAAATACCTGGAATTGTATTTTTCAATTTTTTCTATTCTATCACTAATAGACCTAATTCTACTCTCCATACGAAAGATAAACCCACTTGCAATAACAACATAAACAAGCACGGACAATGCCGTGCCAGTTTCAAAAGTCATAAATTAACCTCCACTTGAAGTTCCAGAAGTAGAACCAACCCAAGTAACATTTAATACATACACAGCATCAGCTTTTACATTATTAAAAGTTTTTCCAGAAAGAGCAGCAACAATATCATCCTCATCTTTAGTTGAAGGAATATAAAAACGCATATAAGTTTTTAGTTTTGTATTATCATCTTGAACCATGACAGTTACATGTTTAAATTCACCAGATACGGTCTCATTACCCTGAGTTGAAACCTGTTCATATATCTCCCACTCTCCATCAAGCAAATTCAAAAACTCAGATGCATTAGAAGCAGTAGAAGGAATATAAAAGGGAAAAGACCTATCACCCAACCTATTTACAACATAACTTTTAGCCATTATCTATTTCCTCCTTTAAGGTAATTAAAATATTCACAAGCTTCAGTCAAATCATAATGACAGTCAAACTTACCTAAAACCGCATTTCTAACATCATCCTCAGATTTAGATGCAGGTAAATGAGGTATTCTAAAAACACAACTTACCCTACTGTAAGCATCAACCTTTTTTCCAACAGAACACCGCTTAGACTCCAATTGAGTAGGCAGTGCCGCAGAAGTTCCACCAGAAGACTTCAACTCATACTCATCGACTTGCCCCTCCATCAAAGCTTTCAAAGCACCAATATCACCAGCAGAACCCTCGACATAAAGCGTCGCAACGGTTTTACCGTTAATTCTTTGTTTTAACACCAAACACCTCCTATTTTTTTATTTACGAAACAATTATTACAAGAAATATAAAAAGTCAAAAGAATTCAATTTTAATCAAACTTAAATTTTGAAATAGCGATAAAATCGAGGTTTTAAAAAGGTAAGTTTGACTATTTTTGACTATTTTTGAATTTTTATAGAATGATTTTTAAAAATTAGGAGATAAAAATGAATAAAACTGACTTTGAAAAGATTTTCCAAAAAGGATTTAACAAAGAAAAGATATATTTTGAAGATGCAAAAAAAGGAGAGAGTGAATTAAGATGTTTTAAATGTAACAAACAAGCAGGCTTTGGGTATATAAATATTAAAGTAGATGGAAAAAACAAAAGAAGAGCAAGAGTAAAGTGTATTTACAGAAAAAGCCACGCAATGACACTGATAAAATACACGGCAAAATTTTCGGAGATGATAAACGACCTTTTGGAGTGTCAAGCAAACACAAAATGTGAGATAAAGGCAGACTTATAGGAGCGAGGGGACAAAGTCCCCCGCAATAAGAGAGAGTCCTTTTGGCTTCAAAAAATAAAGTATAAATCGGGACTACGCTAAGTTGTCAAGGGCAAGACAAGTGCTTAAGCACCCTTGACAACGCTCGTCCCTCATTATTTTCTTTTTTGTAATCAGCCAAAAGGGAAAAAAAGTTTTTAAAAGACAAGTCAGAGCTTAAAAAGAGAAGTTACAACAGAATCTACCTTTAAACCATTTATTTCCAAATACTGTTTAGCAGCACGAAGAATATCAGCCTCATGCTTTGAAGGTTTAATATTATGAAGAATAATCTGTTTACTTATATGAGAACTCTCATTACGAATGAAAGCTTTATAAAGAGGTTTATAGTTAAAATCATCTATTGGTGGATTAGAATTATCTTCATACTTTACCTCAAGTATTTGACTTACCTGCATAGTAGTCAGCTCATTAAAAAAAGCCAACACAGCATCAACACTTTTAGCCTCAATATGATTTACAATTGTCCTGGAACCTTGTTTCAATTGAACTCTATAGAAGGGCATTCTAAACCTCCTGGAACTAAAAAATCATAAGTTTCATTACCTAACAAATCACAAATAACAGATTCAGTCCAATCAGTCCACATACTAATAGTATCTATGTATTCAACTGTATGAACAAATTTACCAAAAACATCCAATGAAGAAGAAATTAAATAATCAGATCGATTACCTACCTTACCCAAACCAAGATGATAAGCAAAATCTTCAACAGTCTTAATATCTTTACCAAACATAATATTAGAATAATATGTAAGTAAATCACAACGATCAGGAATACTTTTCATAGATAAAGCAAATTTATACATTAACGAACAACCACCATAAAAAGGACATTTGAATAATTTCTTAAAAAAAATACTATCAATACAATCTTCCTGACAATGAATCGATATCATATCATTACCATTAGAACAAGAAATAACACCAACACCTTTCCCTCTATCTACTAAAACATAACGAATAAAAGCCTTATATGGATACTTTACACCATTACAAACCAAATAACAACCACAATCAACATTATAAACACGATAAATATATTTATAATAACGCCTATAATCAAAATAAACAACAGCATCATAATCATTATTTAATATCATATTTAAATAAAAAGTAGGAGAAGGCAAAAAAGGCTTCAAAGCCTTAGTTAAACATCTATATAATTCACTATAATTTAAATCATTAATATACTTCCCACCACAAATAACATAAGAATCTTTATAAGAACAAGGATTTTTACAATTAAAAGGATCGTCACAAAGACGAGGAACAAGAGGAACAATAATCCTATACGCTCGATCAGTATAACCACTACGATAAAAAAAACGAACTAAGGCATAAGCAGACAAAGAAAGATCTCCATAAACTTCAAAAGGAGTAACTTTAATGACCTCGTACATATCCCAACCCATTTAAAAGATCAATAAAAGCCTCAGTCAAACCAACAGGATTGCCATTACTATCATAAACAAACATAAAATCAGCAACTTTATTTATATCATCTACATCAACCTCAGTATCACGCCCAAGAATTTTTTTCAAAACCTCCTTATCACCATAAGTAAATTTCTTTGTAAAAAGTTTAAAAAGTAGTGTTTGAGAATAACGACCAGAAAAAGCTTCACCAGCTTGAAGATGAAATTTCTCTTTATCTATTAAATACTTCTTTTGATTTATAACGGATGATAAAACATTTGAAGAACCAGAAGAAAGACCTTGACCTCTAAAATGCAATGAAGCCAAATCAACACTTAACTTTGCCACATCTACATTATCATTTTTACTAAAAAAATCCAACTTTCTAAGTAATTTAACCCCTTTTAAACGCTTTAACTTATTTAATACCCGAGTTCTACTACTAATAACAAGAGCAGTAACAATACCATAAACCCAATTAAAAATTTTTTCAATATATTGCTCCTGCTTTTGTATAATCAAGAACAAAACACCCATAACTAAAACATTCATAGCACTTTCTAAAGCTTCACGAACAACCTCATTATCAACATCTTTAGTAATATTTTTTACCTGATTACGAGCCTCTTGATAACCTACTGCATATAACAGCTCCTCAAAAAACTCCTCAACAGCATTTTGACCAATATTATTAAGAGCCATTACTATCCTTAACAGCTTTAACTATATCACTAAATCTTTCAAAAGCAGGTAAATCTAAATCAAAACCACCAACTAAATCAATATCATCCTCATCCAATTCAAAATTTATCTCATCAGTAACGGCACGAGCCTTAACAGCATCTTTTATCGCAGTAAGTTCACGGGGTGAAATTCGAGCAATGATATTCCCATCCAAATCTTTTACTTCATAGACATCTTTTTTAAAACTCAAATGTTCTAAAACAGCCTCATCCTTTGAACGAGTACTACCAAAAACATCAGAGATAACACTCTTCAACTCATCAATTTTAGAAAGATCAACATCAACACTATTATTATTAACAACAGACAAATCCAACTGACTAATTACATCTTTTAATGAATTCAATCCTCCAATTACGCCAGAAATATCAGAAACATTACGCAAACTATCTATTGAATTTGAAATATCCTGTAATTTCTGGACAATTGCAGAAACATCTATATTCACATCCGATATATCAGAACTAACAGAAGTATCGACAACCTTAGAGTTAACTAAACTTTGTGAGATTTTATCAACAAAAGATTTTAACTCAAATAAAATACCATAAACCTCTGAAGTCAATATATTTTGAACATCAAAATAACCAGCAACAGAAGAAACAGCGGAAGCTATATGCATTAAAGATACATTCAAAGATGAAACAGTTGAATTTAAAGCAGATAAAGAAGATATAACAGAGGTATTATTAGATACAGATTGCTTAACTAAGATATCAGCAATCATAGACAGACGCCTGTCTAACAAATTTGCATTATTCACAAACACAGAAACCAAAGGTTCACCATTATAAACATAATCACTATCAGAAATAATTTCAGATGGTTTTGATTTTAACCTCTCAATATTATCATTAGCAATATCCACATTCTTCTCAACAACATTGCCAACAATATTACTAACAACACTATCGGTTTCTTTAAAATTAGTTTCAACAACAGCAGAAGAAACATTAATAAAATCATCTGCTGAATCTAATAAAAATTTAGCAATTCTAAGCGAAGGAAAAGCCACAGATAAACGATCAAAAAAAGTAGTATTATCACTTACAATAGAATCTATATCTAAATTCCTTATAGTCGACGCAATCCCAACACCTAAACCACCAAGAGCAACAGCAGCCTCTCCACCTCCAATAGCGACAGCAGCAGGTAACATTACATCTCTCCTTAAACAGACGCTAAACTACAAAAAACAGATGGGACATAAACAATCCGTGATTCATCATCATGATTAACTAATCTATAAACAATTAAAAACTGAGCATCATCATTTTTCATAAAAAACGAACCATCAACCTTCCAAACGCCATCCAAACCCTTTACTGAAACAAAAGAACCATCTTTATAAGTGCCATAAGAACCATTTAAAGATACGAGAGATAAGGAAGAAAAATCAAAATTATCAATAGAAATAGCGTCAATCTTATCACGAATAGAACTTAACATTGAAAAAATAGATTCAATACTACTATTAAAACCATCTTTAACAAACTCAACATCATATTTGATACTATCAATGTTACTTTTAACATACTCAGAGTTATTTTTTATATCATCCAAAGAATAAGAATTAAAATCTACAATACCATAAATAGAATCTACTTTATAATAAACAAAATCAAAATAATAAATCTGTCTTAATAAACCAAAAATATAAGCCTTATTATCAAGAAAAGTAGAATCTAATTCTATATTAACATCACTATCTGAGAAAACAATAACATCACTTTTGTCAGATAATTCCATTAAAATGTCAATTGTATCAGTAACAGAATAATTATAAGTTTTATCAAACACATTCATTATATAGACTCCTCACCTGTTAAAACAACATCATACACACTAAGAACACTTGAGCTAACCAAATTATCCTCAGCATCATAAACTTCAAAAACAAAAGCCAACTTTTCAGGCAAAAATTTAACTATTACCTTCATTAATCCTCCTTCTTAAAGAATTTAAAGCACCACCAGCAAAATAAAAAGCAACAATAACACTAACAGGAACTCCCAAATAATTATTAGTAAACTCTAAAATTTCCAAACTCACATCAGTTATATGTGAACTACGCAAAAAGAGTCCAAAAACAAAAGTGAAAAAAGCAACCAAAAAAGACAAAACATAAGGCACAACGAACAACAAAGCAAGAAATCGCTGAGCAAGTTTAAAAGGGTGATACGCCTCAAGAAGTCGTAAAAAATACTCAGCCTTCTCTTCATCAGTAAAAATAACCTTATCAACCCCATTATAAACTCCATCTACAGCCTTTTTAACAACTCCTTCACTTTTAAACAAATCAGAAAGCAGACTAAACATCGATAACCTTATCAAGTAAAAATTTCTCTTTTTTAACACGATTAGGAACTTGTAAAGCTCGTTTTGAATTTAAAAGCTCAAACGACGCAGTTTTAAAATCCCAATTTTTAATCGCTTCTATAAAACGCTTAAAAGACAAAAATCCACTTTCACCAAGATTAAAAACCATTGAAATTAAAACCACTTTTACATTATCCGGATAAGACTCAAAATCATCGAAAAAGTCCCTTAAAAAATCAAGAACATCAACAACATCATTATGTAAAAGAAAATCAGCCTCCAACATACTTATACCTTTATCAGTCAAATTACGACCATATCCAATAGTTAAGTTACCAGTAGTATCAACATAAGGAAAATTATCAAAACCTTCAACATCTTTCAAAAAATCGATAGTTTTATCTAAATAGTTACGCACAAAAAACCTCCAAAGCTTTTTCAATTTTCTTACGGTATTCCAAATTATTAATATTAATCAGCTCTTTACGCATATTAAATAAAGCCTCATTCAACACATCGGAATAATCAACGGTAGGATTTAATTTTTGCTCTAAAATATAGTCACTAAATTTAGTAAAACTATCAGCAACTTTAGATAAAGCATATTGATGTAAATTAATTCCATCAAATTCAAAAAGTTCTCTTTGAACTTCATCAATAATATAAGAAAGATTATATGGATTTGTCCCTAAAGATTTATAAGTGGCAGATATAAAAGCTTTTAAATATTTCTTTGCTAATTTGATATTGGGATTAAAAGTATCTTTATATTTTTTAGGCATATCAACATATCTGTTATCCCAAACAGCTAAACTATCCCAAAAATCTTTGGCACCCCTCTTTTTAGCCCTTTGAAATCTCTTTGTAATAGCAACAGATGTTAAACCATTATTAATATCAATAATATCATTATCATCAATCTCAACAAACTCCAGCAAAGAATTACCATATCTCCAAAGTTTTCCCGTATTATCAAGCAACCATTTCACAGAATCAAAGCCATTTGGAATAAATTGCCTAAGAGCTTTACCTCTTATCTGAAACTCATGCCTAAAAACAGGATACTTTTTATCCGGGCAATAACCATTTAATCGCCATTTTTGCTCTATATAAGACTCAGAAGGAGAATTTTTGATTTTTTGACTTTTATCATAAATCCTAAAAAGCTTATCTCCACTGCCAAATGTAAAGCCCTGAACCCTATAAAACCTACCAAAAGTTTTTATATCAGCAACTTCAACAAAGTCTTTTTGAGAAAATTTTGTCTGAAACCTAAAACTATCAAGCTTTGTATAACGAACCCCCCAAACATCTGTAGCTAAATCAACCCTATTCAAGTCCCTACTATACTTAGAACCAAGAGCCTTTTGGATAAAAACCTCGACTAAATCAATAGCCTTCTTAAGACCCACTCTAAAAAGAAAATTAGCCCTAAAATGAACCTGAATATTTGGAAAAGAACTATCAATCGATGCAGTAGATAAAAAAGCCAAAAAATCCTGGTTTTCTATATAAAATTTATATTGCCGGTTTCCCTTAGAACTAACAAAAAAATCTCCAAGACCAAGATTTAAGTCGGATTTAACAAACTTTGTCCCAAAATCATCCAACATCTGAGCTTCACTCTTTTTAGACTCAAGTATAGATAGCAAAGGCTGATAAAACTTCAAATAATTTTGTATATCCAAACACTTATAACTAATAACAAGCGTATCAACGCCTTGATGAACTATTTTTGGCTCTTGAAGTCTTACCATTCTTTACCTCCTATGTCCACATTAAACCCCTTGACAATCAGGGTGGGGACTAAACCCCAACCTTATAATTTTTCAAATCAACAAACTCTAAAGGCTCAAGCATTAGCTGCTTAGCAACATACTCATTTCCACTCTTACTTTTGTTTATAAATTCCCTAACTTTAAGCATATAATTAAGTTCATAAATCCCACCAACAACAAGTCTTTCAAAAAGCTCCCTATCAACCTTAAGTTGATAAATTCCAAAAGTGGAATTACTAAACTCTATATAGTAAGCATCCGGATACCTACGAATTTGTCCCGTCGAATTATCAATTATAGGATTACCGTTTTCATCAGTTATCTCTTTACCCTCAACAAAATTTTTACCTTTAATCGTTATACCCATAACACCTTTGTTAGCGTTAATCTTTTCTATAAGCTCAAAAGCTATCTGATACGCAAGCTCAGTATCCTTAATAAACTCGTCGTGCGTTTTAGTCTTAGACATTATTTCTCCTTTAAATAAAGATGGATATTGTTGATTTTGTAATAAATCAGTCCTTTTGTGATATTTGCACACTCTGCTATATGAGGAATAGTTACATCTTTTCCTTCCTTCAGAAGATGAAGTATCGCAAGATAGATTTTCCTATCGGTTTTATTAAGCGGTTTCAAGATTTAATCCTTGATGAAAATGAATATATTTATAATAAATAGCTCTTAGCAAATGTGACGCACAAGCAATAAGAGCCTGTTTTTTGCTTTTACCATTTTGCAAAAGACGATTATATTTTTGTTTAATAACCTCATTTGTTCTAACAGCAGAAAGAGAACTTAAAAAGAGGAGTTTTCTGACATTCTTATTACCCCGTTTAGATATACGAGGACTTTTATACACACTTGAACCACTTTGAAAATGGACTGGATTTAAACCGAAAAAAGAGACAAACTGTTTAGCACTTTTGACCTGGTAATTATCAGCTATATATGGAAGAACATAAAGTAGCGTAGTATCACCAACACCTTTTAACTCATCTTTGATTTTTTTAAACTCTGGTATCTCTTTTTGTAACTTATCCTTAGCTCTTTTTTCTATCTCTTTTTGAACTTCGAGAATTTTTTTCTCAATATCAGAAATCTGTTCTCTTAAATCCTTATCTATTACATCTTTTTGCGAATGAAGCATATTCTTTAAAGCTACACGCTGTTTTTTCAATTGTTCTAAAGCAGCGATATAAGGTTTAAAGATATAACGATAGTGGTATTCATCCTTAGTGAAAAATGACTCTTTTTGTTCAGAAAGATAAAGTGCAATAACATAGCTATCTACTTTATCATCCTTATTTTTAAATCCTTTAGACTTAAAATAGTAATGCAATAGATAAGGATTTAAAAGTTTATGTTTAACATTTAAATCTTTTAAAATCTTTTGAAGTGTTATCATATAATTTGAAGTAGCCTCATAACCAATATAGAAAAGAGAAGAAGGATAGTTTTCAAACAGATAATCAAAATAATCTTTGATAGAGCTTTCACGGTTTAAAATGGTAATTTGTTCTAATATAGAACTATCACAAAGAAGAGTGACATCAAGTTTAGATTTACTGACATCTATACCAATAAAAATCTTTTTCATAACAGACTCCTTGCTTGTTTTCGAGCTTTTTGCCCTTGATTACCATCAGAGTTTTTAACAAGCTCTCTCTATAATGCGGGCTATAAAATTGTGCCCTTGCAAAAAGACGAGCTTTGGTATAATAAGTTTAGCAAACAAGCAAAAAGAAATATTATCAGGAGAAAGAATGAATTTAAAAGATATTAAAGAACTGTTGAGACTATTTGACAAGAGCGGACTTGATAAACTGAAAATAAAAGAGAACGATTTTGAGATTTCCATGCAAAAAGGAGGAGCGAAGGCCCCGGAAGCCGCCGTGGTGGTAGAGACGCCCCAGCTGATTGAAGCTGCCTCATGTGCGCCTTCAAGCAAAGAGGAAGAGGCTGCCAGAAAAAAGGGGGAGTATATCACCTCTCCCATGGTAGGCACCTTTTACAGAGCACCCAGTCCGGACAGTCCCCCCTTTGTGAAGGTTGGTGATGTGGTTAGCAAAGGACAGACGATAGGCATCATAGAGGCTATGAAGATTTTCAACGAGATAGAGGCGGAATTCGACTGCAAGATTTTGGAAATTCTGGTTGAGGATGGACAGCCTGTGGAGTATGATATGCCGCTCTTTTTGGTAGAGAGGGTGTAATGGCAAAGATAGAGAAAATACTTATAGCCAACAGGGGTGAAATTGCTCTTAGGGCGATACGGACCATAAAGGAGATGGGAAAAAAGGCCATAGCCGTATACTCCACGGCGGACAAGGATGCCCACTATCTGAAACTGGCCGATGCGGCAATCTGTATAGGCAAAGAGAAGAGCAGTGAGAGTTACTTAAATATCCCTGCCATCATCTCCGCTGCCGAGATAGCCGGTGCGGACGCGGTTTTTCCCGGATACGGCTTTTTGAGCGAGAACCAGCAGTTCGTGGAGATATGCAACCTGCACAATATCAAATTCATAGGCCCCTCTTTGGAGGTTATGCAGCTAATGAGTGACAAATCCAAGGCCAAAGAGGTGATGAAAAAGGCAGGAGTTCCGGTGGTTCCGGGAAGCGAGGGAGCGGTGAAGGATGTGAAGGAGGCAAAAAAACTTGCCAAAGAGATTGGCTATCCGGTTATTTTGAAAGCCGCTGCCGGTGGCGGTGGTAAGGGGATGCGCGTGGTGGAGGACGAAAGTTACATCGAAACCGCCTTTTTGGCCGCAGAGTCGGAGGCCATCAGCTCCTTTGGCGATGGGACTATATATATGGAGAAATTTATCAAAAACCCAAGACACATAGAGGTTCAGCTGTTGGGTGACAGCCACGGCAACGTGGTTCATATAGGAGAGAGGGACTGCTCCCTCCAACGCCGCCACCAAAAGATGCTTGAAGAGTCACCGGCTGTGGCGCTCTCTCCAAAAAGACGCCAGGAACTGCTGGATGTGGCCGTAAAGGCGGCAAAATATATAGGCTATGAGGGTGCTGGGACAATAGAGTTTTTGGTAGATGAGAATCAGGATTTTTACTTTATGGAGATGAATACCAGATTGCAGGTGGAGCATCCCGTAAGTGAGATGGTGAGCGGTATCGATATAGTGGAGTGGATGATAAGAGTTGCCGAGGGAGAAAAGCTTTTTGGTCAGGAGAAGGTGGATTTAAAAGGCCACGCTATTGAGTGCAGGATAAACGCGGAGGACCCGGTAAAATTCATACCAAGTCCCGGCAAAATCAAAACCTGGATTCAGCCTGGAGGCAAGGATGTGAGGATGGATACTCACGTATATGCCGGATATATCGTTCCTCCCTATTACGACTCAATGATAGCCAAGCTTATCGTATGGGGTGAGGATAGAGACAGAGCCATAGCCAAGATGAGAAGAGCTTTGGAAGAGTTCGAGGTGACGGGTATAAAGACGACCATAGATTTTCATAAAAAGATGATGCAAAACAGGGATTTCATAGAAAACAGGTTCGATACCAAATATATAGATGAGAAATATCTAAAATGATATCTTCTCGTCTATTCTCTCATCTCCCCAGTGTTCTATACACAAATCTTTCAACTTTTTATGTGTAGATACCTTGAGTTTTGAGCAGTCTATTACAAATTCAATATAGTTGGGATTTAGAAAGAGGGTGACCCTCATTACTACTTTATTGCTGTTGGTGGTGTCCCTTAGTGAATATGAGCCTTTGTAATAGTTGGTATATTTCAATTCCAGGCCGTTTAATTCTTTTTCAGTTATTTTTAAAAGGTCCTTCATCTTAAAAGAGGTATTCTCCTCCAGGTGATAGAGGTTTGTGGCTGCCGCTACTGCTTCGGAGGCACCGGAGGTTATAAGATAGGACATTCCCTCTATCGTGGCGCGCTCTTTCATATTTTTAAATTTCGGTATGGCTAAAGCAGCCAGGATACCTATGACTATAATGACAAAAATCAGTTCAATCAGAGTAAAAGCTCTTTTCATATCTCCTCTCCTATTGAGAGATAGGGAGCTTAGTGAAGCTCCTCATTTAATTTTATCTCTTTTTTACTTCTAAAAACCTTCATCTGCCCCGATGTGCTGTCCTGCCTGAAATGAAGACCGTTTAGACCCGCCAGCTCCACCCCTTTGTAAATCTCTTTGTAAGGGGCTTTCCAGTTGGGGTTCGCCTCTTTTATCTTCTCGAACTCCGCTTCGCTTATATAGAATTTCGTTCCTTCCAAAACGGCTATACCCGCATCCACGATACATCCATCGCCAAGTGGAATACCTGTCACCGAGTTTGCTCCCAAAAGACAGTTTTCCCCTATTGTTACGGGGTTGCCGTTGGTACCGCTTAAGACTCCCAGGATACTGGCACCGCCTCCAACGTCGCTCCCTTTTCCGACAACCGCGCTGGAGCTGATTCGACCCTCTACCATGGAAGCGCCAAGCGTTCCCGCGTTGAAGTTGATATAGCTGGCCCCTGGCATGACGGTGGTTCCCGCCGCAAGCTGGGCTCCAAACCTTACTTTCGAGCTGTCGAGGATTCTGGTGTTGTCGGCCGGAATGATATGCTGCAAAAATCTTGGGAATTTATCCACGCTATCGATTTGCGGATAGTTCCCGCCAAGTTTTAGCTCTATCTCATGCTCTCTTAGCCACTCGAGCTCTATTGGCTCGTTGCCGCTCCATGCCACATTTTCCAGGATACCGAAGGCTCCGTTTAGATTGAGACCTCTTAAGGGAGCTTTGGCCAAGGAAAGAGCATAGAGTTTTAGATAGACGGCCTCGACGCTTTTTGGAGCCTCGTCTTCAAAGATAAAGACCACCTTGAAGTTTTGGGGTTCTTCATCTATAATCATATCCAAAAACTTTATAACCTGGACGTTTTTGTGTGATTTGGCCTCCGTCAAAAAGGGTGCGAAGGCCTTTAGGCAGTTGTTTACGAACTCCCTGTTTATATCATAGACTGTCTCGCTGTCCTGTTTAAGCTCATAGCCACTCTCTTTAAGTGCTTGCAAAAAGATGGCCGCACTTCCAAAATTCTCCTTCCAGTTCACTACCGGATAGGAGGCCTGTAAAATCTTGTCCGGATTTTTCTGTCCCCTGTCCACCCTGGCTATGCCAAAGCCCAAAGGCTCTTTGTATATATGTGAGTTTTGTATAATCTCCACCAGTTCTTTGAACTCTTCTGCGCTTCCAATCGTCTTCATAAATCTCCTTTATCTTAAAATTTTGATTTTTGCAGAGGCTTTGAGTTTGTCGAAATACTCCTCCACGCTTTTTGCACTGTTTTGAGTGGCGAGTTTTCTTAAAATATAGTTTCTCGCCTCCTCGAAAGGTATTTTCTCTTTGCCTTCTTTGCTTTTTACATATATAAGCAGGTATCTGTCCTCGATGGGTAAAATAGGAGTAAAACCGCCTTCTGGAGTCTGTTGCAAGATGGTGGCAAACTGTGGGTTCACCTTTGAAAGTTCTATCCGCTCCTCGCCTTTTTGAAGCATCATCTGTGAGGGAGGGGAGTAGAGCGGGTTCGATTTTATCTTTTGTAAAACCTCTTTGGAAGGAGAGATATATTTGACTATATCCACCTCTTTGGCCACCTCGAACTCCTGTGGATGGGTGTCGTAGTACTCTTTCAGCCTTTCGTCGTCAAGTTTGGGCCGGGTTATCTGGGCTATCTTTTTATATAGTTTCTCCCTTAATAGCTGCTCTTTGAAACTTTTTTTGTAATCTTCCCAGTCAGTCCCGCTTTGCTCCACTTTGTGCCGCAAAGAGAATATATCCATCCCTCTTTGCCTGGCAAAATCGTCTATAGCCTGCTCCAGCTCGAATTCGTCCACTGCGATACCCAGTTTTTTTATCTGTTCCTCTTCCAGTTTTTTTCTAATAAGCAGTTCCAGCGCCTTTTGGGGTGGAATATTCAACATTTTGGAGGTTTTCTCTATTTCGTAAACGGTAATTGGTTCACTGTTTACCACGGCGGCTATGGCGTCTATCACCTTTGCCTCCAAAGATAGAATAAAAAACAGCGTTAAAAGCAGCAGTTTCATAAAATCCCTTTATTTTTGATATTATTTTACCACTTTTAACACTAATAGTATATTAAAAAAAAGGAATACAATGGTTGTTACGCGTTTTGCCCCAAGCCCCACCGGATATCTGCACATAGGAGGGCTTAGAACGGCGCTTTTTAACTGGTTGTGGGCCAGTAGAAATGGTGGAAAGTTCATTTTGCGAATAGAGGATACCGATTTGCAAAGAAACTCCGAAGAGGCCACGGAAGCTATTTTGAAAGCTTTTAAATGGGTTGGAATGGATTATGACGAGCTCTTTTATCAAAGCCAGAGGTTCGATATATACAAAGAGTATATACAAAAGCTGCTGGATGAGGATAAGGCGTACTACTGCTATATGACAAAAGAGGAGCTGGACGCTTTAAGAGAGGAGCAGATGAAAAGGGGTGAGCGTCCCAGATACGATAGAAGATACAGAGATTTTAAAGGGACGCCGCCAGAAGGGGTCGAACCGGTTATCCGGATAAAGGCTCCGTTGGAGGGGGATATCGTGTTTGAAGATGGCGTCAAGGGTACTATCGTCATAAAGGCCGAGGAGCTGGATGACTTTATCATCGCCAGAAGCGACGGAACCCCAACATACAACTTCGTTGCGGCGATAGACGACGCCTTGATGAACGTGACCCACGTCATAAGGGGAGACGACCACCTTTACAACACCCCCAAGCAGATTATCGTCTACCGCGCCTTGGGCTTTAGCCTGCCGAAATTTTTCCACGTTCCAATGATTTTGAACGAAGAGGGAAAAAAACTCAGTAAAAGGGACGGGGCTATGGATGTGATGGAGTATAAAAGGGAGGGTTATCTGCCCGAAGCTCTGTTGAATTTTCTAGTGCGTCTTGGATGGAGCCATGGGGACCAGGAGATTTTCTCATTAAAAGAGATGAAAGAGCTGTTCGACCCGCATGATATAAACAGATCCCCAAGCGCATACAACCTCTCAAAACTTCAGTGGCTAAACTCCCACTATATCAAAAACTCCCCCAACGACAGGCTTGTGGCGGAGCTGGAGGATTTTGGGGTCTATCTTGAGAGCCATGACAGAAAGGAGATACTGCTCGATGCTTTGAAAGAGAGGGCCAAAACATTAAAAGAGCTGGCCCAGATGGCGAAAGAGATTTTAAAAGAGCCCGAAAGTTATGATGAAAAGGCGTTGAAAAAAGCGACCAAAGGCGACTATCGCAAGATTTTGGAGGACTTTTTAAGCAAAATACAAGAGGGAGAGTATCATCTGCCGGTAGATTTTCACGAGGCGATAGAGGAGGTGGTAAAGGCCAACGATATAGGTTTTGGAAAGATAGGCCAGCCTTTGAGGGTGGCACTGACTGGAAAACTTGGTGGTCCCGATTTGGCTGATATCATGGCCGTCATAGGCAAGGATGAGGTTGTAAAAAGGGTGAAGAGGTTTTTGGACTATACTAAATAAAGGGTTCCGGCTCTCCCAGGTAGTATCCCTGGGAGCAGTCTATGCCAATCTCCTTTACCACCTCCAAAATCTCTTTTGAGTGGACAAATTCCGCAATGGTGGTTATATTCGCGTCTTTGGCTATTTTAACGATATTTTCCACTATCACCTTCGAGATATGGTCTTTGTCGATATTTTCTATCAATGAGCCGTCTATTTTGATAAAGTCGATATCCAGGTGGAAAATATGGGCGAAATTGGAGTAACCGCTCCCAAAGTCGTCTATACCGATTTTGCCCCCCTGGGCTTTTATGATGGATACGAAATTCTTCACGGCCTCATAGTCTTTTAGCGTCTCGCTCTCCAAAATCTCGAAGCTCAGGTGTTTTACGGCTTCGGGATACTTTTTTATCAGCTTGCCAAGATTGATGAGAAAATCCGGATTTTCGATATCTTTCATCGAGATGTTGATGGCGATCTCCTTTTTTACCCTTTCGGTTTTGGCGATGGAGAGTTCCAGCACTTTTTTCGTTATCTCTTCGTAAAGCCCGATCTCCTTTGCGATTTTCAAATATGGATGGATAGACTCTATTTTGCCGTTTATATGCCTCACTCTCGCCAATGCTTCGTATTTGACGATCTTTGCCGTTTTATTATCTACGATAGGTTGATAGTAGATAGTCACCCTGTCGTTTAAAATGGCGTTTTTTAAGATTTTACTTCTTTTTATGTTCTCTTTTATCTCTTGCATTAGCCCCAGTTTGTCGCTGTAGGTGATGTAGTGGTTTCTTTTGTCCCTTTTGATATACTTCATCGCCAGATCGGCCGTTTCCAATAGGGGCCTTTTACGGCTTGTGGCGATGCTTACGGAAATGGGTGTCTCTATATTTTTGAACTTTATCGGAGTTTTTGAAAAAATCTCTATTATATGTTGGGAAAAGGCGTAGCTGTTGATAGGAATGTCCTCATCTATCAGTATGCCAAATTCATCTGCGCCTATACGGTAAAACTGCGCACTGTAGTGGGCTGGGACACCCTTTTTCAATATTTTGGCGCTCTGCCTTAAAATATGATCCCCCATGGCTATGCCGTAAAAGTTGTTATACTCTTTAAATCCGTCTATGTTTACCAGGGCAAAAAAAGGCTTTTTAACACCCCTTACATCCTTTTTGTAGGCTTTTCTGTTTTTAAGGTCGGTAAGATCGTCCGTTATGGCCTGGATTTTCAGTTTCTCTTGTAGCTGCATAAGGTTTTTGTTTTCCCGGTCCAGCTTGACAATGAAGTAGATTATCGACAAAAGGCCTATAAAGTAGACGGCTATGATAAGTTTAAACAGATATCCGATCTTTTGAAGCTCTTTGTTGAAGATAAGGTTGAGTCTTTGTTCTATACTGTATATCTTCTCTTTTGTATCGGAGTTTAATACCGCGTTTAAGCTCTCTTTGTAGCGTTTGAAGTTTTTTATAAAGATATTTATATGGACCGTGAGTATCTTATGGAATTTTTGGAGTTTTTTATCTTTGAACCGGTAGAGTTTTAGCCGTTTGTAGACCGGTTTTAGCTCCTCAACGAAGTCCGCGTCAAAGCTGTTTTTGGACAAAAAGATGGTTGAGATGGCTTTTATTACAAGTTTCTCATATCCGGTATGGTTTAGATTGAGGGTATTTAGCCTGTTTAAAAGAGTTGCGAGATATAAGGAGGAGTTTTTGATGGATGAGTTGTATAGTTTAAAGTCTTCAACATATTTAAACTTCTTTTCAAAACTTTTTACAAGATCTTCTATCTCCTCTTTTAAAGCCCGACTTTTAAAACACTCCTTTTTATCTTCAAGGGCTTTTAGGTTTTTCTCTATCCGCTTTTCGATATTAACAATGTTGTCATAATTTTGATACAGGAAAAAAGAGGTTTTTAAAACCTCGTAGTTCAGCTCGTTGTCTAAAATCTTGAGATTAAAAAGTAGCGAGGTTATCTCGCCCTTTTCCTTGAAGGTGTCCGTGCTGTATTTTTCAAATGTTATCAGTGAAAAGATGGCAAAAAATGCAAACAGCACCAAAATCAGGATTCGTATTTTTTTCATTTCAGTATATCCGGCCTCTTTCCAGTAAGGGTCTTTAAAAATGCTATTATCGCCTCAATCTCTTTTTTGCTTAGCTTAAAGCCCAGATTGTGGTAGCTGACCCTGTTTATAGCCTCTTGCAGCGTCTTGGCGCTTCCATCATGAAAATATGGGGGAGTCAAGGTGACGTTTCGCAGGGATGGGACCTTGTAGACATACCTGTCTTTTGGCTCTTTCGTAACCTGGTATCTATCGGCTAAAGCCAGTTTGTCGTATGGGATTACCAGACCCATCTTTTGAAAAGAGTTGCCGCCTATGTTTACTCCGTTATGGCAGGTGATGCAGCCCAGTTTTTTAAAAAGCATATATCCCTTTTTCTCAAGAGGGCTTAATTTTGCCTCTCCTCTTAAAAACCTGTCAAATTTGGAGTTTGGTGTATAAAGCGCCTTTTCAAACTCCGCCAAAGCCTCCATAATCTGATCGTAACCTATTTTATCGGTTTTAAACACCTTTTTGAAAAGTTTTCTATATTGGGGATGGGAATTTAGCCTCTTTAAAATCTGCTCTTTTGTCATACCCATCTCATCTTTGGAGTGGACTGGGCCGCTTGCCTGATCTTTGAGCGTATCGGCCCTGCCGTTCCAAAACTGCTTGAAATTAAAATATGCGTTCAACACCGTAGGCGCGTTTATTTTGCCCTCTCTTCCCCCGATCCCTTTTGAAAAGCTGTTTTTGTCGGCTCCGCCATTTTTTAATCTATGACACGAAGCACAGCTGATCGTCTTGTCTTTTGAGAGAAGCTTCTCAAAAAAGAGTCTTTTTCCAAGCAGGGCTTTTTGCCTGTCGTAAGAAAGACTCAAAGGTATCGGCTCGATAGGCTCTTTTGAAAAGATGTATGTAAAAAAAATAAGAACAACTGTTAATATTTTCATATCGGTTATCCTAACGAAACTTTATAAATTTTTTGTTAAATTCAAAAATTTTTTAAGTGATTTTTTGCTTTTGCCATCGATCTTATAGTGGATCAGGTTTAGATACTCTTTGATCTCTTTTTTTGAGATCCCCCGCTCTTTGGCATATTTTGAAAGTATATAATGTGGAATCTTTATCCTCGATTTTAAAAAACGGTTTGAGAGCTTTTTATACTTTTTTGCCCTTTTTCTGTAACAAAACCTCGCAAAAACGAACGGCAGGCGGTGCCTGTCATACCATAAAGCGGCCAGATCCTTGCACTTTGGGCTTCTTTTTAGCAGGGCTTTGTCACCTATGTAGACTCTTCCTTTAAGGTTCAAAGTCCTTGCCAACAGGTTCGAGGTGTTGGAGTCACTGTCTTCTTGATCCTCTCCCTCGCATATCAAAACGCTCAAAACCTCTTTAAACGCCACGATCCCAAAATCGCTGCACTCAAACCCTTTTGAGATGACGCTTGATATCACCGCAGCCTCTACCCGGCCTTTTTTGAAATCCCTATTTATTTTGGAAGGAACCCCTTTGTGAAACTCAAGGGCTTTTTTCTCCTGATCCTTCAGCTCCTTTTTCAAAAATACATAAAAAGGGAGCAGGTTTATATAGTCTATTTTTCCTATTATCATAGGTGCAATTATATGATAAAATAAATTAAAAAAGAGGTTTGAATGGTAAAAGTGGAGTTTTTGGGACCTATTAAAAAAGAGCAGATGAGTGTGGATGTTAAAGATTTAAAAGAGTTGGCCCAGCTGCTAAAGAGTGATCCGGATATAAAAGAGTGGCTAAAAGAGTGTGCCGTGGCGGTAAACGACAACCTGGTAAACAGCCTGGACGTGGAGCTAAAAGACGGGGACAAGGTATCTTTGCTGCCCCCGGTTTGCGGAGGTTGAGATGGTAGAGATATATGAAGGCCCCCTGGATATAAAGAAGATTTTCAGCAGTTGGTATGAGTGGGGAAAAGATAGAAATTTCGGGGCTTTTATAACCTTCGTTGGCATTGTAAGGGATGAAGAGGGGATAGAGGCGTTAAGCTTTGAGATATACGAGCCTGTTTTGAGCCGCTGGTTTGACAGGTGGCAGCAAAAAGCCAAAAGCAGGGGAGCGTATATAAAGATGGCCCACTCAAAAGGAGATGTGCCGCTGCACGAGTCAAGTTACGCGGCCGCGGTTTTCAGCCCAAAACGCAGGGTGGCGCTGGAGCTTATGGATGAGTTTGTGGAGGATTTTAAGGCAAACGCTCCCATATGGAAATATGATGTGAAAAAATCAAACAGAATCTACGCCAAAGAGAGAAGCCACCCTATCGAAGGCAGCGGGCTTTTGGATATTTAGATCGCCTGCAGCAGCAGTTTGTGAACCACGTTTACCATATAGGTAAGATCGTTGGGGTCCTCTTTGATCTTCTCGATCTCCTCGATGATCTTTTCAAAATCGACCCTTTTTTCTTCCATATATCCAATAAAGCCCTTTTCCAGATTCTCCTGGGCTCTGGTAAAGATGATTATATCCTTTGCCACGGCCGTTACGAAATACTCCACCAGCTCTATAAGCTGGTTTTTGATCTCTTTTGAGGTTCTGTTTTTGGGTTGGTAGGAGTAGATATACTCCAAAAGCCTGTCTATTTTAAACCGGCTGATAATAAGCATCAAAAGATTCAAAATATCCGTCAGGTTATACTCTTTGCTCTCTTTTAAAAATATTGCGGGCATAATAAATTTTATCAAGTCTATATACTTCAGGAAGTTTTGGCTAAGGCCCTCTTCATAATTTAGAAATTCGGCTATCTCCTTTTTGTAGTTTAGTATGTGAAATGGTTCAAGGTTTATGGAGCTGTGGTTTCTAAGAACCCATTTCAAGCTAAAATTCAAGGACATATCTATCTCCAAAAAGTGGTCGTATAGCCTTTTTTTAAGCTCTTTTTCCCTTTGAAGCAGCTCATCTTTGATTTTGGAGATTGAAAGAAGCGAGTTTAAGATGAGGTAGGTTTTGATCTTTACCAAAAACAGCTCCTCTCCCAACTCCTCATAGTCACTGATAAAACTGACGCCGGCCCCGTCTATAATGAGATTTGCCGTGATGGTGGCTATGATCTCCCTTTTTAGAGGGTGCAAGACCACCTCCTTTTCAAAAAACGGGTATAGGGATTTTGGAAAATATTTATATAGATAGTGTTCGAAAAATGGCTCGTCTATCAAAGTGGAGTTTAATAGAACCTTTTTTAAAAAGATTTTGGAAAAAGAGAGCAAAATTCCAAGTATCGGCCTGACAAGCGCCCCGTTGTATAAAACAGATTCCATCTCCTTGTTTTTGGGTATGGAGTAGTCCTTTCTTTTAAAATACTCCAGGCTCCTCTCCAAAAGCTCGATGGTTTTTATAAACTCATCCAGCGAATTTTTGGATCTGATCTCATCCAGCGTTATCGCCAGGGGCTGGTAACGGTTCTCCCTAAATACCTTTTGCAAAACCTCATCCACCACTTTAAACAGTGTCTCATCCCTCTGTTTTAGATCGATTTTACCCTCGTCCATAGCGCTGTTTAGGGCGATTTTCAGATTTACCTCATAATCGGATGTATGAACTCCGGCCGAGTTGTCGATGCTGTCAAGGTTTATCTTTCCACCGCCTTTGGCATACTCTATTCGCCCCTTTTGGGTAAAGCCCAGGTTACCCCCTTCACATACGGCAAAACATTTCAGATCGCTTGCATCGACCCTTACATCTTCGTTAAGTTTGTCGGCAATGTGGATATTTAGCTCCTCGCTCGACTTCACATATGTGCCAACGCCCCCTATATAGAGCATATCCACATCAAGGCATAGAATCTTTTTGGCAAGTTCGGCGCCGCTTATCTTGCCCTTTTTCGTCTTAAGGAGTTTTTTCAGCTCCTCGCTTAGCTCTATCTCCTTCTCATCCCTGTAAAATACTCCGCCCCCTTTGCTGATAAGGCTTTTGTCATACTCACTCCAGCCAAGATTTTTTTCAAAAAGCCTCTTTCTCTCCTCATATGCTTTTTTCGTATCCGGATTGGGATCTATGAAAATCTCTTTTGAGCTTATGGCGCCAATAAGTTTTATGTTGGGGTTTATAAGCATCGCGTTTCCAAACACATCCCCTCTCATAGAGCCTGTTCCTACTACTGAGATTGGATCTTGGAATATGTCGATCCCTTTGTCGGTAAAATGCCTCGCCGCACTTATCCAGGCCCCTTTGGCCGTCACCCCAAGCTCTTTGTGGTTATATCCCCGGCTTCCGCCGCTGGCAAAGGCGTCTTTTAGCCAAAATCCCCGCTTCAGGGCAATCTCGTTCGCTATGTCGCTCATGGATGAGGTCCCTTTGTCCGCCGCCACTACGAAGTAAAAATCATCCCCCTCTTTTGGCGAAGAGTCTATTACGTCTAAAAGCGCGTTGATATATTTGGAGTAGATATTTTTAAACTCGTTTCTGTCAACCTTTTTTTCGATAAAAAAGCCCCCTTTGGCGCCCGATGGCACTATGATGGAGTTTTTCGCCTCCTGGGTTATCATCAGGGATTTTATCTCCTCTCTAAAATCGTCCCTGTCGCTCCATCTGATGCCGCCTCTGGCTATCTTGCTGCTTCTTAGGTGGACTCCAAGAAAATCCCTGTCGTAGACAAAAATCTCTATATTGGGCTCAAGTGGGGAGAGCAGGTGTTTGTAGTTTTGTATATCAAACTTGAACGCTTTTGTCTCGCTATGAAAGAAGTTGGTTTTAACGATATTTTTTACGGCGTGATAAAATATCCTAAAAAGCCTGTCCTCCTCAAAGTTTTTGATACTTTTAAATATCTTCTCATCCAGGCTCTTTTTTTCAAAGAAAAACTGGGTGATCTTTTTTGTTATATCCGGATACTTTATCAGCGTCTGGATTATGGACTTCTCCCTCTTTTGTAAAATCAGCTGGTTTAGATACTTTGTCATCGCCCTTAAAAAGCGGATCTGCTCTATGTCGAAATCCTCTTTTGCGCTTAGCCGGTAAAGGGGGCAGTTGAGTATCTCCTTTTTTGTCAGTGCCAGTTTGATAATCTCTATAATGTTTCTTTGGTGCTTTTTTACAAGCTCCTCCTCACACATCAAAAAGAGCAGATGCACCTCCACCTCCTCGTCAAGCATATATGTGAGGCTTTTTGTGGTAACTATGCCAAAGTTGTTTAAAAGTATCACGATATCGGTTATAGGTATCTCCTTTTTGGTATAGATTTTTAAAAGGGGGCTTTTCTCAAACTCCAAAGCTATCTCGATATCCTTCAGCCCTTTTACGATTTTTCTGTCTTTGGCCGTTACCAGTTCCTGGCACTCATAGTTCATATAACCCCTTTGTATATATTCTTTTTGTATAATAGCACAGATTAAAGGAGTGTTGATGATAAGTTTTGAGGAGTCGATGGATATCCTGAACTCTTTGGATGTAAAAGAGTGCGGGGTGGAGAAACTCTTTTTGAACGATGCGTTAAACCGGTTTTTGGCCGAGGATATTGTAGCTTCGACCAACTCCCCGCAAGCCCCGACGGCGGCTATGGATGGTTACGCCATAAGGGCCAGGGACCAAAGTGTGGGCAGGCTCAAAGTCGTTGGCTCCACTCCCGCCGGAAGCGGGGTAGAAAGAGAGCTTGGGGCAAAAGAGGCGATAAAGACTTTTACGGGCTCTTTGATGCCAAAGGGGGCCGATACTCTCATACCTATAGAAAATGTGAAAGTGGAAGGGGACTTTATCCAAATCGTGGAGCCTGTAAAAGAGGGTTTTAGCGTCAGAGAGATTGGAGAAAACTATAAAAAAGGCGAGCTGCTTATAAAAAAGGGCTCAAAGATATCCTTCGCCGAGATTGGGGTGATGGCGAGTCTGAATGTGGTTATGCCAAAGGTCTACCAAAAACCGAAAGTGGCGATTTTATCCACCGGAAGCGAGGTTTTGGAAATCGGCCAGCAGCAAAGAAGCGAGGCACAGATAAGAAGCTCCAACAACTACACTCTTGAGGCCATCGCCGCCTTGCATGGGGCCAAACCGGTGCAGCTTGGATGTGTGGAGGATGACAGGAAAAGCATCACACAGGCCATAAAAGAGGGCCTAAAAAGTGCCGATATCCTCGTTACCACAGGTGGCGTAAGCGTTGGAGACTACGACTTTGTAAAAGATGTGGTAAGAGAGGAGCTGGGTTTTGAGGTGGCATTCAAAGGGGTGGTGATAAAACCCGGACAGCATATGATGGTGGCTAAAAAAGATGATAAGTTCATCATATCCCTGCCCGGATTTGCCTATTCGAGCCTCGTTACCTTTTTTATATACGTGCTGCCACTTATATACAAAATGCAAGGCAGCAGGTATAAGCCCTATATGGTCTATGCCACGCTCAAAGAGCCTTTTGTCAAAAGGAGCCGGAAAACCGAGTTTACTCCATGTAATCTCTATATAGAGGATGGAGAGTTTTTCGTGGATTTCAAAGGCAATAAAACGGGCAGCAGCGCCATACTGACCAATATGCTGGGCCTGCCAAAAGGCCTTGTGATAACCTCGCCAGAGGAGCTTGACAAAGAGATAGGCGAAAAAGTTTTGGTCTGGATAATAAATTACTAAAGGAGAGTTATGAAAAAGTTACTGTTGATACTGATGTTCGTGGGCGCTATATTTGCCGCAGATAGCAACAACACCAAAAAGTTCGAGGTGGTGTCTATTGATGGAAAGAAATTTCATTTTACCGTCACTTCAAGGGGAGTTTTGTGCGATGAGGCGAAGGGTAAGGTCCTTTTGATAGATTTTTTCGGTAAAAACTGTCCTCCCTGCCGAGCCTCCATACCGGTTTTGGCAAAAATCTACAAAGAGATGGGCGACAAGGTGCAGATAATTGCGTTGCACGTGCAGCAAAAGCTTACTCCACGCGATATTTCGATGCTGAAAAAGGAGCTTGGAATCAACTATCCGGTGGTGGATATGATGGCCGATGGGAAAAACTATGAGTTCGTGGAGTATCTGGGCGCTGTTGCCGGATGGAAGGGAACCATACCTTTTATGCTCTTTTTTGACAAAGAGGGCAACTACAGAGCCCAGCACTATGGGATGGTGGATTATAAGAAATTGAAAGATTTTATAGAAAAGCTATATAAAGAGAAGGATTAATCCTCCTCTTTTTTCAAAAACTCTTTTATACTCTTCTCGTCAATCTCGTCTTTGTCATATTTTACGACTATTATCTTCTCCGTCTCGTTCACATAAAAGTCCGTAATGCCCTTCATAACCTTAAGACCAGGAAGTTTCTCTTTGTCGTAGTTGTCGAAATCCAAAAAGAGGCTGGCCCTGACACCCGGATTTCTCATACCCAGTATCCAGTATATCCACACTATACAAAGGGCTATGACAAAAATAGCGACCGCTTTCTCCCCGCCGTATTCATACAGAAGGCCTCCTATGGCGCCGCCTAAAAATATGCCGATATAGGCGAATGTGTTGGCTACCCCAAGAGCCGCTCCCTTTTGGTGGACCTTGGCGAATTTGGATACGAAACTTTGCAGCAGCGGCTCGAACATATTGAAACCTATGAAGAAAAAGACCGCTCCAAGGGCAAAGAGGAAGAAGTTGTCGCTAAAACCCATCAGGGCAAAGGCTATGGCTATG
>JAMOUF010000248.1 GCA_027068245.1 Campylobacterales bacterium
TTGAAGCTCAAAAACCCTTCATACAAAATCCACAAGGACAGATTGAAACTTCCCGTGGCCGTGGAGCAAAAGGATGAGCTGGTCTTAAAAGCTACCAAATCGATTATGCAACAGTGCCAGAGTGCCGGCGTGGAGCTGATAGAGGCGCAGGGTTATCTGGTGGATGAGAACCTTATAGAGGCCGGCGAGCGTAAGATTGGGGCAAAGTATGTGGTAATGGGAACGGGCTCATACCCTTTTATCCCACCCGGTATCGAATATGACAAAACCTGCGTCATAACCAGTGACGAGGTATTGAACCTCAGGGAGTTTCCAAAGAGTATAGCCATATACGGCAGCGGTGCCATAGGACTGGAGATGGCGGGGTTTTTCGCCGCAAACGGCGTCGATACCACGCTGATATACAGGCATGGCCATATATCGAACAAAATTCACCCTCTTTTGGTGGAGGCAATCGAGAAAGAGCTTTCAAAAAACGGCGTGAAACTGATGCCGGATACTTCGATTGTGGAGGCTGCGGAGCATGAAAGAAGAGCCAGGGTGGTTACAAACAAGGATATTTACGAGTTCGACGCCCTTTTGGTAGCTACCGGCAGGGTTCCGGATACGGAGGTGGTAAAGTGTGATAAAATCGAGGTTTCCAAAGGCATCGTATGTGACGATTTTTTCGAGACCGCCCTTAAAAACCACTTTGCGGTGGGTGATTGCAACGGCAAACTCCAGTTGGCGCATGCGGCCAGGGCCCAGGTGTTGAACGTGGTGGACAATATCGCCGGTAAAAAGAGGAGGCTAAATCTCAACAACATTCCAAGGTTTATCTACACCCTTCCTTTGCAGTATGCATCGGTTGGGATAAAGGGTGATAAAGAGGCCTACTTTCCGCTTTCAGCTATGGCTCTGCCCCATCTAACGGAGGCAGCATCGGGAGGGGTAGTGGTTTATGCGGATGAGGAAGGGTTCTTGACGGGTGCCGAGATATACTCTCCCCATGCGGAGGAGATTGTAGGCTCCGTTACCACCGCCCTTAGCGGCGAGATGGACGTGGAGAGCTTTTTAAGAACCGTTTTTCCCCATCCAACCTACAGTGAGGCGATTGACAGGGCTTTAAGAAGGCTTTTAAGGGATTTGAAATGAATATAACCATACCTTATGACGTTCCAAAACATCGCAGAGGCGAGTTTTACGACACTTTTTACAAAGCTACCGGCGGCAGCGGCAGGCTTATGCTCTTTGCGGGAGACCAGAAGGTGGAGCATCTCAACGACGATTTTTACGGCGAGGGCATAGCCCCGGAGGACAACGATCCGGAGCATATGTTCAAAATCGCCTCAAGTGCAAAAATTGGAGTGTTCGCCACCCAGTTTGGGCTCATATCCAGATACGCGCCCAAATACCCAAATGTGCCCTACCTAATAAAGCTCAACTCAAAAACCAACCTGATGCCTTACTATGTAAAAGACCCCTACTCCAAGCTCTGGCTGGATGTGGAAGATGTTGTAGCCTTTAAAAACGAGTGGGCCCTGAATATTTTGGGCGTGGGATATACGGTCTATCTTGGCGGCGAGTATGAGCGGGAGATGCTGCATGAAGCCGCGAATGTGGTGAAGAAGGCCCACGAAAACGCCCTTTTGGCGGTAATCTGGCTATATCCAAAAGGCCCTTTTGTCAAAGACGAGCACGACCCGCATCTAATAGCCGGAGCCGCCGGAGTGGCCGTATGTCTGGGAGCGGATTTTGTCAAGGTGAAAGTGCCCTACGACAAAGATGGGAGGTTCGAGGCCTCGTTGCTAAAAGAGGCCACACAGGCGGCAGGAAACACGGGCGTCATATGTGAAGGCGGGAAAAAAATAAGTAAAGGAGAGTTTATAAGGCGTCTTTGGGAGCAGATACATATAGGCGGTGCCAGGGGAACGGGTACTGGCAGAAACATCCACCAAAGACCCTTTAGAGAGGCCGTAAAGATGGCGAACGCCATATATGCCGTTACGGTGGAGAACGCCTCTTTGGAGGAGGCGTTGGAGATTTTGAGGAGCTGACATGGAAGATACCGACAAATACAAAGAGCGTCCCGCCATCCAGGTGGCCGCCGAGCTTGGAGTGGATATAAAAAAGGGGCTTAGTCAGGAGGAGGCGAAAAAGAGACTGGAAAAATATGGTCCGAACGAGATTCCAGAAAAAGAGGAGCCGCTTTGGCACAGGATTCTTAGACGCTTTTGGGGACCGATTCCCTGGATGATCGAGACCGCCGCCATTTTGGCCGCCTTGGTGAAGCACTGGGAGGAGTTCTACATTATTTTGATAATGCTCTTTGTAAACGCCTTTTTGGACTTTTACCAGGAGTCAAAAGCCCTCAACGCCATCAAGGTGCTAAAGCAGAAACTCGCCAAGAAGGCTCTGGTGCTAAGGGACGGCAAATGGATGGAAATCGACGCCAGGGAGCTGGTGCCCGGAGATATCATAAAAGTAAAAATCGGCGACATCATACCTGCGGATATAAAGATAGTAGAGGTCAGCGACTATGCGCTGGTGGACCAGTCCGCACTGACGGGGGAGTCTTTGCCGGTGGAGAAGAAAAAGGACGATATAGCCTACTCCAACTCCATAGTGAAACAGGGCGAGATTATAGGCATTGTGGTAAATACAGGCGTAAATACCTACTTCGGAAAGACGGTGGCTTTGGTGGCAAAGGCAGAGAGAGAGCAAAGAAGCCACTTTCAAAAGATGGTGATAAAGGTCGGAAACTTTTTGATACTTGTAACCGTTGCTATGATAGCGATAATTTTGTGGCACGGCTTTACCCATCATGAGAACCCCTACGAGCTAATCGTCTTTTCTCTGGTTCTAACCGTATCTGCCATTCCAGTGGCGCTGCCTACTGTGCTGACGGTTACCATGGCTATAGGTGCTATGAATCTTGCCAAGAAACAGGCCATCGTTAGCCGGCTGGCGGCTATAGAGGAGCTTGCGGGGATGGATGTGCTCTGCTCGGATAAAACGGGCACCCTTACCAAAAACCAGATGACTATAGCCGACCCTTTCGTGGTGGATAACCACAAAACGGTGGAGCTCTTTTTGTATGCCCTTTTAGCCAGTAAAAGGGAGAACAACGACCCGATAGAAAAACCTATCTTCGAGTATGCGGACGAGCATGGGATAACGGCTCTTACCAAACATTACAAGGTGGTGAAATTCATCCCTTTCGATCCTGTTAGAAAGCGGACCGAGGCGGTCGTGGAGCGAAAGGACGGGGAGTGCCTGGTGGTAACCAAAGGGGCCCCACAGGTGATTTTGGCCCTCTCGGATGAGAGCGAGATAGATATGGAGGCAGTAAATGAAAAGGTGGAGGAGTTCGCCGAGAACGGGTTTAGAACCCTTGCGGTAGCTTATAAAAAGTGCGAGGAGGAGCATTTTCACTTTGTGGGGCTGATACCTCTTTACGACCCGCCAAGAGAGGACAGCAAGGAGGCAATCGCCGAGGCCAGGGCAAAGGGCGTGGATGTGAAGATGGTTACGGGCGACAATATCGCCGTAGCAAGATATATAGCCAAAATCCTTGGTATCGGCGACAAGATTTTGGATATCAAGGAGCTTAAGGGACAAAGCACTCGCGAATACGAGGTTTTGGCGGAGATAATCTCCAAGGCCATCTTGAAAGTAACCACGCCCGGCATAGATGATAAAAAACTCAAAGAGCTGGTAAGAAAGATAGTCAAAGAGGTGAAAAAGGAGCTTCACAACAGGCCCCTGCCCGTTGGGAGCGTGAAAAAGCACGAGAGCGAGATAATAGAGCTTATCGAGGAGGCCAACGGGTTTGCCGAGGTCTTTCCGGAGGATAAATACTTTATCGTGGACGAGCTGCAAAAGGCGGACCATATAGTAGGTATGACGGGTGATGGGGTAAACGACGCTCCGGCTCTTAGAAAAGCCGATACCGGGATTGCGGTAAGCGGTGCTACGGACGCTGCCAGAGCGGCGGCGGACATAATCCTTTTGGCACCGGGACTAAGGGTTATAGTGGACGCTATCAATGAGGCCCGCATAACCTTTGAGAGAATGAAAAGCTATACCATCTACAGGATAGCCGAGACTATCCGGATAATTCTTTTTATGACGCTATCCATCGTCATATTCAATTTCTATCCAATTACCGCTTTGATGATAATTTTGCTGGCTCTGTTGAACGATATACCTATATTAGCCATTGCATACGATAACACAAAAATTGACGAAAAACCGGTGAGATGGGATATGCACGAGATGCTGGTTCTATCATCCTGGCTTGGCATTGCAGGGGTTATCAGCTCCTTTTTGATCTTTTACATCACTATGGTCTATATCAAAACCCATCCGGATAGCCCATATTTTCCAGACATTCCCTCCTGGGTGGATGTGAATGACGCCAAAAGCTGGCTTGGTTTCGTGCAGACGGCCTTTTTCACCAAAATGGTTCTTGCGGGGCACTGGACCATTTTCAACACAAGAACCAGCGACTGGTTTTTCAAAAAGCCCTATCCCAGCTGGATTTTACTTGCAGCATCCCTCTCCACGGCACTTTTGGGGCTTATCGTGGCCGTATATGGTTTTGGCCTTGTAACGCCTATTGGCTGGGACTGGGGGCTCTTTTTGCTTGGGTATACCCTTACATGGTTTGTCTTTAACGACTTGGTTAAAGTGGCGGTTGTGAGATACTACAGAAAGGTCAAAGGGATAGATGTAATATGAGTTACAAAGAGCTTTTCGACTTTTTATATATTCTGGTTCTTGGGTTTTTGGTGGGGCTGGAGCTAAAAACCTATGGAAACATCAAAGGTTACAGAAGCTATTTTGGCACCGTAAGGACCTTTACATTTATCACGATTTTGGGTTTTGTCTTTTACAAGATCGACTTTTTACTCTATCTATCCGGATACCTGGCCCTAAGCGCCCTTTATCTTATCTACTATTTTAGAAAGAGCGAGGCGAAAAGGTTTTCCATCATCACCTTTTTGCTTCTCTCTTTGGTCTACTCCTTCGCGCCTCTTATAGAGATGACGGACGTCTGGTTCGTGACGCTGATATATGTGCTGATAGTCTTTATTTTAAGCGCGCCAAAATATACCCAGCCTCTGCTGGAGAAGATAAATATGCAGGAGTTCGAGACGCTTGGCAAGTTTTTGCTTCTAAGCGCCGTTATACTTCCGCTGCTGCCCCATAAAGAGCTGCCATACATAAATATCTCCGCCTTTAAAATCTGGCTCGTGGTGGTGGTAATCTCATCTATCTCCTACGGCAGCTACATAGCCCAAAAATATATCTTCAAAAACAAGGGCTATCTGATAACCGGGATTTTGGGTGGCCTCTACTCATCCACCGCCACCACGGTGGTGCTTGCCAAAAAGGCCAGGTTTTTAAAAAACATAGAAGTTATCGAGGCTGCGATAGTCATAGCCACGGCTATGATGTATATAAGGCTTTTGGTTATCGCCTTTATATTTAATGAAGATGTTGCCAATCATCTTTTAATCCCGTTTCTCATCTTTTTTTCCATAGCCGCGGCAGTGGCTTTGAGTATTTATAAAAAAGAGGAAGGCTCACAGGAGGTGCCCTATGACGACAGGAACCCCCTTGAGCTTGGGACCGCCATAGTCTTTGCCATGCTTTTTATCGCCATGATGCTGCTGACGAAATTCGTCACCTCACATTTTGGGGATATGGGGTTGAAAATTTTATCTTTTATAGTAGGTTTTACCGATATCGATCCCTTTGTTTTATCTTTACTCACGGGAAAATACCAAATAGGCATTACCCAGATCGCCCAGGCCATAATGATAGCGGCCGGAAGCAACAACATACTCAAGGCCATATATGCCCTGGTTTTTGGCTCAAACAGGCCCAAAAGGGCAGCGGTTATACTCTTTTTACTTGGGCTTGCCACCATTTTATATCCATTTTTAGAGGAGTTTATATGAGAAAAAGATTGCTTCCGTGGCAAAAACCGAAACCAAAAGAGGAGGAGCCAAGGATCGAGGAGCTGCTGAAACGGATATTCAACAGCCCCTCGTACAGACTGGCGATAGAGGATGAGGAGTTTTTAAGAAGTGACGAGACAAGGGGGGTTCGGCTGGAGCTGGACTATCTAAAGCCAGAGACTATTATGAAAAGTCATGGCGTAAAAAGGACCATCGTCGTATTTGGAAGCGCCAGGATAAAAGAGAGACAGACCGCTTTGAAAGAGCTTAGAAAAATCGAGATTATGCTTGAGAAAAACCCGGATTCCAAAGAGCTTTTAAAAGAGCTTAGGAAGGCCGAGAAGATGGTGGAGAAGAGTATCTGGTACGACGAGGCCAGGGAGTTTGGAAGACTTGTTGGAAGTTCCGGCAAAGGCCCCCAGGACAATACTTTGGTTTTGATGACGGGCGGAGGACCAGGGATTATGGAGGCTGCCAACAGAGGGGCCTTCGACGTTGGGGCA
>JAMOUF010000249.1 GCA_027068245.1 Campylobacterales bacterium
TTTGGCGTCTATCATCAGTGGATAGGAGCTATCGATAAAGGGCAAAAAAGGTATCAACGCCAAAAGCGTAGCGGTTGGATAGCATCCCGGGTTTGCCACCAAAGAGGCTTTCTCTATCTCTTTTCTAAAAATCTCCGGCAGGCCATATACCGCCTCTTTTAGATGCTCCCTGTCTTTGTGGGCGGTATAGAAAGCCTCATAATTTTCAAGTTTCAATCTATAATCGGCCGACAAATCAACCACCTTTACGCCCTCATCCAAAAGTGGTTTTGCAACCTCCATCGAGGTTTTGTGGGGAAGGGCCAAAAAGGCGAGCTCACAGCTTTGGGAAACTTTTTTTACATCCAACTTCTCTATCTTGGCCTCAAAAACTCCCTTGAAGGCTGGGTAAAGCTCATCCAGCCTCCCCTCCTCGCTGCCGCCAAGATAAGCTATCTCAAATTTTGGGTGATTTAGCAAAATCTTTACAAGCTCCACTCCGGTATATCCGGCGGCCCCGATAACGGCACACTTTATCATCTCTCAAACTCTATCGGTTTGTAGTAGACCTCCAAAACCTCGAAATCTATCTCTCCTTTTGGAAGTTTCACCGTTATCTCGTCCCCCTCCTCTTTTCCAATCAAAGCCCTGGCAAGGGGGGTGTTGTAGGAGATAAGGCCGTGTTGTGGGTTGGACTCGGTAGAGCCTACTATCGTATACTCTATCTCCTCATCCTCCTCCACATCCAAAAGCTTTACGGTAGAGCCAAAGCCGACTTTGTCGTGCTTTAGCGTGGAGGGGTCGATAACCTGGGCTCTTGCCATCAAATCGGCAAGTTCGGTCAGTCTGGCGTCTATGAAAGCCAACCTCTCTTTCGCTGCGTGATACTCGGCGTTCTCTTTCAAATCCCCGTGCTCTTTGGCCCGCTCTATCTCCTCAACCACTCTTGGGCGCTCCTCTTTTAGGGCATTGAACTCGGATTCAAGCTTCTTATACCCATACTCCGTCATCGGCTCTTTGGCTGCCATCACATTCCTTTTTTGCTATAATTATACCAACTTTTAGGAGCGTCGATGAAACTTTTAATCTCTGCTTTGGAGAAGTCCGCGAACATCCATCTCTCCCGCCTTTTAAAGGAGCTCGACTCCCCGCAGATTACCGGAATTTTCGACAAAAGCCTGGGCCCTTCCATAGCCGATTTACAGGATATCTCCGTTATGGGTTTCGTGGATGCTGTGAAAAAAATAGGATACTTTTTGAATCTTAAAAAAAAGATGACGAATCTTGCCAAAGATGCGGACAAGGTGCTGCTGATAGACTCATCCGGATTCAACCTTCCTTTGGCAAAAGATATAAAAAAACGCTACCCCCACAAGGAGATTATCTACTATATCCTCCCACAGGCCTGGGCCTGGAGACGGGGACGGGTAAAAAAAGTGGTGGAGTATGTTGACAGGGCCTGCTCCATATTGCCCTTTGAAAAAGAGATTTATCCAAAAGATTACAATATCTCCTATGTTGGGCACCCGCTTTTGGATGAGATAAAAAGTTTCAAAAGCGAACCTTCAAAAAGCGATAAAGTGGTCTTTATGCCAGGCAGCAGAAGGTATGAGGTACAAAGCCTTATGCCACTTTTCAAAAAAGTGG